>JBIIKG010000152.1:0-6944 GCA_044233275.1 Crocinitomicaceae bacterium
CTAACAAAGATCATCTACCTGAGAAAGCGTTGAATTTACTTATCGCCAAAAAGGTGGGTGCTTATATTGAAAAGTATTTGACGAATGTAACTGTTGTTTACACCCGTAAAGACGATAGTTTCCCCACTTTAGACGACCGTGTTTCGCAAGCCAATTCAATGTCTTGCGAATATTTTGTATCCATTCATTGCAATGCCAACGAACGAAAAACGGTGCATGGAACCGAATCACACGTTCATGCGATGACATCCAAAAAGTCTGTTGATTTAGCTAAACAATTTGAGAGTGAATTTTCGGGAAAGGCAGGTCGCAAGTCTCGTGGAGTCAAGGATGGAAATGATCGCGAACACTCACTTCAAGTGTTGAAATACACCAACATGACGAGTGTTTTGGTTGAATGTGGATTTTTAACCAATGATAAAGAAGCGATTTATCTGAATACTTCCAATGGTCAGGACATTCTTGCATCTGCTATTTTCAGAGGGTTCCGTTCGCACATTACGGCAGAGCATCCCACTATTCAATTTGTAAAAACTGAAAAGAAAACGGAAGATAAAAAGGATATTGAGGAAGAAAAAAGTACGACAACAGCAAGCTATCAAATACAGCTTTCATCATCAAAGGAACCTATTGATCCCACTTCTGAAGCATTTAAAAAAACAGGCTTGAAAGTTACACGTACAAAGCTGAATACAACCAGTACGTATAAATATCGCTACACTGTTGGTCCATATAAAGACAAAGCTGCTGCTAAAAAGGACTTAGAAATCGTTCAAAAGAATGGATTCAAGGACGCGATGATTATCACGGTAAATTAAAAATTCCTTTTCTATTCATGAACTTCTTTTAAACGCAACTTTTTTATGTTGTTTTAAATCATTTCATTACTTTCACTTTCTAAATCTCAAGAAATGGCTACTGTATTTGAAACAAGATTGATTGGAAATATTGGCAAAGATGCTGTGGTAAAAAACATGGATAGAGGGGTTATTGCAATCAACTTCCCTGTTGCGCACAATAAGAATTGGCGTGATAAGCGCACTGGTGAAACCAAAACCAAAACAACTTGGGTGAATTGCACCATTTGGAAGAAAGATGGTTCTAATTTACGCATCCTCGATTTTTTGAAAAAAGGTGCCTTAGTAGAATTGGAAGGTACACCGTTTGCGAAGGCTTATCCGCAGGAAGATGGTTTCATTCGCACAGAAATTCGCTTGAATGTTTCGAAGACAAATATTTTGCGTCCAGCAAAATGTGAAGATGACAATTGTGTAGATTTAGTAGATCAGGAGGATGCGGATGACGATGCGTTCGATACAACCATTGATGATTTCACCTTGGATGAAGATGATTTTTAAGCAATTAGCCTGATTTTACTGAGAAATCATTATTTTTTTTTGCAAATCGTTTCATTGAATTAATACTTTGTATATATTTGCATTCGCTTTTCGGGAACGGAATGCAAATTCCTCCTTAGCTCAGTCGGTTAGAGCATCTGACTGTTAATCAGAGGGTCCTTGGTTCGAGTCCAAGAGGAGGAGCGGTGAGAAAAACCCTGGTATACATAGTATTACTAGGGTTTTTTGTTTTTTGGACTCTTCTCCCTGATCCCAAGTCTCCTATAGGAAACCGCAAATGAGGTGCTGTTTTGGGGGTAAAAATCCCAAATGTTAGCAAATTGTTAGCAAATTTTGTTGCTCAAGATGTCATAATAATTCCAATTATGGCAACATTAAAACTGGCTTTAGACACACGTAGAGCCAAGAAAGATGGGACATTCCCCTTAGTGTTTAAATTATCAGTTAACAGAAGTTCAACACAAATACAGACGGGAATCAGCATTCCCGAAAGCCAATATGACTTTGAAAACAACCTTGTCCTTAATTCTTCTTCCTTAAATGGTCAGTTATTAAAACTTGATGTCATATATAGAGCAAGATTAAATCAATACATCTTAAACAATCAGGGTCATGAAAAATTAGACGCAGCCAAAAACTTTGTGTTAAATAAAATACCAGATGAGGTTACAATAAATGAGTTTTGGATAAAGACAATTGAAGAAATGAAAAGTGCTGGCAGATATGGAGGTGTTAAACCATATGAACAAAGCCTAAAAGCCATTTCAAAAGAGATTAATCTTAATGTGCCATTTAAAAACCTTTCCTATAAGGATGTATTAACACTTGAAAACAAGTTGATGAATAGAGGCATGAGTATAAATGGCATGGCTGTTTACTTTAGAGCATTTCGTGCCATCTGCAACAAAGCAATCAATTTAGATATTGTTGGTTATGAGTGGTATCCATTCCGTAAATTCAAAATCAAAAAGCAAAAGACAAGCCCAAGAGTTATGAGTTTAACAGAATTGAAAGCATACTTTGATTTAAATATTCCAAAAGATCATCCACGGTTTGTAGGTTGGAACGTTGGCAAATTGATATTCATGTTGCGCGGTATAAATCTTAGGGACTTGTTAATGCTTACACCACAAAATATTAAAGGTGGTAGAATCATCTATAAACGTTCTAAAACCAAGAAGCTTTATAGCATTAAGATAACGCCAGAAATACAAAGTGCTCTTGACGATTTCACTCGTAGAGAAACATTGTTAGGGTTGATGTCTGCTGATCAATTACTATCATCCAAATGCATTGAACACTTTCAACAGAAATTAAAAATTGTCAATAAGCACCTTAAGAACTTAGGAGCTGAATTAGGAACAGAGGAAAAGATTAGCACCTATGTATTCAGATACAGTTATGCCAACATTGCCAAACAACTGGGTTATTCTAAAGACCTCATCGCTGAAGCATTAGGTCATGAGTATGGCAATTCTGTTACAGGCATTTATTTAGAGCAATTTGATCTTGAATTGATAGATAACATGAATGATGTTATTATAAAGTCATTAGTATAGGCATCATTTTTCTAATTGAGCTATGTTTAATCCAGCAGATACTACAAGATCATTTATAAAAATGTTTAATGGTATACCCAGTGCCGTTGACAAGCCATATATCCAAAATAGAGTTGGGGAGATTAACCCTCTTTCAACTCTGGATATGTACTGATAGTCAAGCCCCATCTTATAACTGAGTTGGGGCTGACTTAGTTTTTGCTCAAGTCTTTTCTTTCTCACATATTCACCAAATGATTTATTAAAAGCGGCTTTATCCATGACTGCCAAAATGCAGATGTTAAAACCTTAAACTATAAACATATATGGTTTGTTTTGTTATATTTGCTAAACCTTATATGTTTATATCAATTAAATTTCAAAAAATGAAAATAACCTTATTATATTTAAGTTTAATGGCTGTACTAAGCTTCAATACATATTCTCAACAATGGGTACAAGCCACATCTTTACCCTCACCCAATAATCGCGTTACCTCCTTGAAAGTTTACAATAATGAATTGTACGTTGCTGGACTATACACTACTATTGGTGGGATTATCGCTCATGGGATTTCTAAATGGAATGGTTCAAGTTGGTCTAATTTAGGGGTTCTTCTAGATAATCCTTATAATGACTTACCTAAAATGTTGGTCTTCGATAACAAACTCTACATCACATATGCAGATCACTTTCAATGGTGGGATGGAGTGAATATGACATCCATTGCTCCTGCAGATTTACCTCTCGGAACATTTCATGGTACCTTAGAGGTTTTTAATAATGAACTAGTTGGGATTTTTTATGATCAAGCATATAAATTGACTGGAGGGAATTGGGTACAAATGGGTCTTTTGAATTTTTTTGGTGGTGATTTTGAAGTTTACAACAATGAATTATATTGTGGGGGCGGGGGTGCCATTAAAAAATGGGACGGAGCAAATTGGGTAACCGTAAGTGGTTTAACAAATGGTATGGATATACAAAGCCTTAAAGTACATGGTGGATTTTTATATGCAGGGGGTGTAATAAATGGCATTGGTGGACTATCAATAACAAACCTTGCTCGATACAATGGGGTCAACTGGTCTGATACTGGGTTTAATCAATTTCCTTCCTCAACCGGACCTCAAGATCCAGGTCCTGTACTTGGTATATATTCTTTCAATGACATTCTTTATGTTGGTTCTTCGGAGGGTGTTTGGGAAGAGCCATATGGTATTTTAAATACATATCAATATAATAATGCTTGGAGTTTTGTTGCAGGTACAATAAGTGGTGATGTTATTTGCTATGAAACGTATAACAACAAATTATTTGTTGGTGGGGGGTTTTACTTGTTGCCTGCGGGGCAAGGGAACGGAAACAATTTGGCTGAATTAAATTTAAGCGCATCAATTGATGAAGTCAGTAATGAAATTATTGAAATTTATCCCAATCCTTCATTTAATCACTTTAATATCAAAATACCCCAATCTGTAATAGGTCAAAACTTCATCATTCTCGATAATTCTGGGAGATTGGTATTAAATGGCTCGCTTAAAGAACAAGTAAATCAAATTGATGTTAACTCATTAAACAATGGTGTTTACACAATAAAAATTGAGGGGCTTAAACCGACTAAAATATTAAAACAATAACTCCGTTGAAGCCTTTTTACTTTTTCATTCTTCTATACTTACTTTATTCTTGTGAAAATCAAATCTATGTTTCTCAGCTAAGTGTATCAGAAGAATTCAAATACTATCATAAAGGAAAACTATTCACAGGAATTGCAATTGACACTCAAACAATTTCCAACCAGTCGTTTATCACAGGAAATATTCATATTAAAAATGGTTTGAGAGATGGTTATACCGTTTGGCATTATGAAAACGGGAATAAATATGATGAATGCACATACTTAAATGGAAAGAGTAATGGTTTAGAAAAGCACTATTGGGAGGATGGCTCTTTAAACTCAAAAAGGAATTTGTGGAACGGAATAGAAGATGGCAAACAATTCTATTATTTTGGGAATGGCCAATTGAAGTCAATGTGCACCTATCACAAAGGTCATGAAACGGGTCTGCATCTAGATTATTTTGAAAATGGTCAATTACAAAGCAAGTATACTAATATTGAATTTGCCATAAGAGACGGTGAGGTCTTAGAGTATTATCCAAATGGCAATCTTAGATTAAAATATCATGTAAAAGAAGGCTCACATCCTTCAAAATGGAATCCAGTGCATGGTTGGTTTTATGAATTCTATGAAAATGGAATTCTCAGAAACAAAGCTTATTTTAAGAACGGTAACCAAGATGGTGTTGATTTAACCTATGATACAACAGGTGTCATAATTTGCAAATGTGTTTTCAAAAATGACCAGGAAATGCAATGCTGGGGAGACTGTGAATAAATTCAACAACAGTTTTATCCCCAGCACGATTTATCATAAACTCAATCTAACCCTAGAGCTTTTTTATAATTTGACTTGGTAACTTGGGATTCGTTAAATGTTTTTATCAAAGTCTGAATCAACCTCTTTCTTTGTTCCTCAGACCCTTTAAAGACATGTCTTGGATTCATGGTAAAATCAGATTTGACATCGTAGTTAATGATCAACAATTGCTTTACAAGTTTTGAAAAGGCTTTTTTCACTGTGTCATCTTCAAATGAGGATCCTAAATTTTTTTTCCCATGTGCTATAAAACCTTTCCTCAATGCCTGAACGTGGACAATATTATTGCTGCAATCCATTTGCTCACATAGATAATGAAACAATAAGGTTGCACACTTGTCCAGTTTTGCTAGTTTATACTGTACGTTGTCATACACTTTATAGCTTTCAGTTGAAAACTGTTTGGTTTTCCAATTTGGAATTAATATCCCGTCATCATCTGCATACTTCTCTACATACTTTACATTAATTAATTTACTCATAAATTTTAGGGTATTAACAGAACCCTTCAGAGGTATGCACAATACCCTTGAAAAAGCACAAAATTCAACAATAGCAAAGGATTTGATGAATTGATTTGCTTAGTATGAACTTTGAGTGAATTTGTGCTTGATTTGGAGAATTTTGTCTTGGAACTAGACATAGTTGAAAAGCAAATTTAAACTTTTTTATTCAATAATAAAAATTTTCACGCACCAACAATCCCTAATATGTATCCCCCAGCATTAATAAAGAGAGCTATCACCCCCCCCAGCTGCTTTTTAACGGGGTAATCAATCCTTGTACAGGGATGAAATTATATCAAATGTAACTTATGAGAACAATGGTAAAACTCAAGACACTTCAGTATATTAAACATATTAATGTACTTATGATAGATACAATACTGCTCAATTCTCGGTACCAGTATAAAAGTTTATTAGTTAACATACAATAAGTACATTATTAATATAGCTACATATCTGTTGCCCAGAACTCTTTATATATGTGGCCTTGAGCTAGGTTGTCTTAAACTATTCTAATATCACCTTTTTCTAACCCTCCTACACTGCCTAAAAACTATGCAGTATAAAGAAAGCACAATTACAGAGATGGAAATCTTGTATAAACCTAGTAGTCACGTTTTAACCAGGCCCAACATTACATCATCAGCAGAAGCAAATAAAATTATCAGGGCGCTGTTTAACCAAAACTCTATAGCATGTCAGGAAGAGTTCATAATTCTGTATCTAAATCAAGGTAACAAACCAACGGGGTTTTACAAAATGGGAAAAGGTGGTATCTCAAGTACAGTAGCTGATATAAGATTGATAATGGGAGCGGCATTAAAATCTCTCTCTACCTCCTTAATCATTTCACATAACCACCCTTCAGGAAATCTTACTCCTTCTAAAGCAGATTTAAATCTTACTAAGCAAATAAAGGAGGCTTGTAAAATCTTTGACATTCAACTTATAGATCATCTTATTATATCCCCTTTAGAGGAATATTATAGTTTTTCTGATGATGGAGTCTTATAACAACAAGTAATTAATGTATGATATACCAACTAATGTATAAAGTATCTTATAAAAGGCTGTTTTGTGAGCTGATACTATCATTTGT
>JBIIKG010000197.1:0-5211 GCA_044233275.1 Crocinitomicaceae bacterium
TCGAGCAAAAACAATTGAATTTGAAGATGAAACAACCGTTCGAGTCAATTTATATTTACCAGCAATACATTGCTCTTCATGTATTTATTTATTAGAAAATAGTCCAAAAATTGAACCTGCCATCCAAAGTTGTCAATTAAATTTTGCCAAACGAGAAGCATCAATTCAATTCGATCCAACTAAAATATCCTTATCTGGATTAGCTCTGTTCTTGGATAAAATTGGCTACGCTCCAAATTTTGGAAATCGTGGACAAAATGAAAAAAGTATAGACAAACAGTATTTATATAAATTAGGTGTCGCTGGATTTGCTTTTGGAAGTATCATGCTTTGGAGTTTTCCAGAATACTTAGGTGTCGAAAATGATAACCCAGAATTTAGAAATTTTACTGCCTATTTATCACTCGTAGTTTCTATACCAGTCCTCATCTATTCTGCACGAGAATATTTTGTCTCAGCTTACAAAGCGTTAAAATTCAAAAGTTTAAATCTAGACGTACCGATTACAATAGGCATCATTGCATTATATGTTCAAAGTGCATACAGCATCTTAGCTGGAGAAGGACCAGGATACATGGATTCGTTCGCTGGATTTATTTTCTTTTTGTTAATTGGAAAATGGTTCCAAAATAAAACCTACAAAATGTTATCCTTTGAAAGGGATTATACTTCCTATTTTCCTTTGGCCATTACTCGTTTAATCAAGAATGAGGAAGAAATAGTTGAAATTGAAGCGTTGAAAATTGATGATTTAATTTTACTTCGAAACGAAGAAGTATTACCGAGTGATTCGATTCTTGTATCTGAAGAAGCAAAAATTGACTATTCCTTTGTAACCGGCGAATCTGTCCCTGTCGTTAAAAGAAAAGGTGAATTCATTTATGCGGGCGGAAAACTGCTGGGTCAACGAATAACACTGAAAGTACAACATGAAAGTAATCGAAGTCATTTAACCAGACTTTGGAATGAAATTAAATCTGAAAAAGAAACTACTTCTGGATTTATATATCAAAATCAACTCTCTTATTACTTTCTAATTGCCATTTTTATCATTGCACTTGCAGCATCTATTGGCTGGTTCTTTATCGACCCGACTCAAATAACGCGAATAGTTGTTGCCATTTTGATTGTTGCTTGTCCATGCGCACTGGCTTTATCCGCTCCTTTTACATTTGGCAATATTATGCGACTGCTTGGCAGAAGAGGGTTGTATTTGAAAAATACGAATGTGATTGAACGAATGAATTCAATTACAGATATAGTTTTTGATAAAACAGGAACGCTAACTTCAGGAAGTACAGATAAAGTAGAATTAATTGGGGACCAGCTTCAATTAGAAGAAAAAAATGCGCTTTACGCATTATGCAATTCTTCAACTCATCCATTATCGCGAGGTATCGTAAATTATTTAAGATCTCAAGGTATTGCCTCTAATGATGAAATTGAAAACTTTCAAGAAAGTCAAGGTAAAGGTATTTCTGGAACTATAAATATTTTAGAAGTAAAATTGGGAAGCCCCAGCTACTGTAATATTGTAAATAAAGACAGCACAGAAACCGCAAGTTATTTTACTGTTGGCAGTAAAAAAGGAAGATTTGTTTTCTCATCAGAATTGAGAATTGGAATACCTGAACTCATGAATAAATTATCGCAATACAACTTACATGTCCTGTCAGGCGATAAAGACAAGGATTTGACATTATTAAAATCAATTTTCCCACATGAAAGTGTTATTCTATTTGAGCAATCCCCAGCCGATAAGTTAAATTATATTACCAATTTGAGCCTTGAAGGAAAAAAAGTTTTAATGGTAGGCGATGGCTTAAATGATGCTGGAGCACTAGGAAAAGCCGATGTAGGAATTGCTGTTTCGGAAGATGTATTTCGATTTACACCTTCTTCAGATGCCATAATTGAAGCATCAAAACTTTCTATTTTAGACCAATTATTATCAATTTCAAATTATTCCAAAACAGTTCTTTTAGTTTGTTTGATTTTTTCATTAACCTATAATATCATTGGATTAAGCTTCGCTATTTCTGGTAATTTGAGTCCTTTAGTTGCAGCAATACTCATGCCCATTTCTTCAATAACGGTGGTGATTTTGAGCACCTTTTTAATCCAATGGAGAAAACAAATCAATTGTAAATCAACACATTAACTTCTGTTCAAAGGAAAATATGATTTAAATCAGTTTTTTTAATAACAGCTGTCATTCTTTAACGCTAACATTTTGAAGATTTTTGTTGCATGGGAATGATCTATCTAATGTTAATTGTCAGTTTAATCATCGCTTTGTTCTTCTTAGTGTCATTCTTTTGGGCTACGAAATCAGGGCAGTTCGATGACGATTATACACCTTCAGTTCGCATTCTTTATGAAGACGAATCAATACAAAAAACCAAAGAAAAAACAGATGGAAGTACAGAAGTTTAGTTACGACAACAAGATCGTAAAATATTTCGCTTACGCGACAATTATCTGGGGCATCACAGGTATGTTAGTGGGACTCATTGTAGCCCTGCAACTTGCTTTCCCAGAATTTTTCAATGATTACCTGGGGTTTAGTTTCTTGTCATTCGGTCGACTTCGACCATTACACACAAACGCTGTGATTTTTGCCTTTGTCGGTAACGGAATCTTCACAGGCGTTTATTATTCACTTCAACGTTTATTAAAGACAAGAATGTGGAGTGACAAATTAAGTTATATTAATTTTTGGGGATGGCAGTTCATTATTTTGTGTGCTGTTGCCACCTTACCATTTGGTATAACTTCCGGAAAAGAATATGCAGAACTTGAATGGTGGATTGACATTTTAATTGCAGGTATCTGGGTTGTTTGGGGCTGGAACATGTTTGCAACTATCTTAGTTCGTCGTGTTAAGCACTTATATGTTGCGATTTGGTTCTTTATTGCAACTTTCGTAACCGTTGCAATTTTGCACATTTTCAACTCATTTGAACTCCCCGTTTCATTCTTTAAAAGTTACTCTTGGTACGCTGGTGTTCAAGATGCCTTGGTTCAATGGTGGTATGGTCACAATGCAGTTGCATTCTTCTTAACAACTCCTTATTTAGGTTTAATGTATTACTTCGTTCCGAAAGCTGCACAACGACCTGTTTATTCATACCGTTTATCAATTATCCACTTTTGGGCATTGATTTTCATCTATATCTGGGCTGGTCCTCACCACCTTTTATACACATCCCTTCCCGATTGGGCTCAAAGTTTAGGTGTTGTCTTCTCTGTAATGCTTATTGCTCCATCTTGGGGAGGTATGCTAAACGGATTATTAACATTAAGAGGTGCTTGGGACAGAGTACGAGATGATGTAATGTTGAAATTTATGGTAGTTGCCTTAACATGTTATGGGATGGCTACTTTCGAAGGTCCATTGCTTTCATTGAAAAATGTTAACATGATTTCTCACTTTACCGACTGGACAATTGCTCACGTTCACGTAGGTGGTTTAGGTTGGAATGGTATGTTCACATTCGGTATGCTTTATTGGTTATTCCCTAAAATGTTCCGAGTTGAATTATACTCCAAGAAAATGGCAAATCAACATTTCTGGATTGCGACTTTAGGTATTATTTTATACGCCGTTCCAATGTATATCGCAGGATTCATGCAGGGATTAATGTGGAGAGATTTCAATGCAGATGGAACTTTAGCAAATGCTGATTTCTTGAAAACGGTAACGGAATTGCATCCATACTACATCTTACGTTCATTAGGTGGTTTATTGTTCATCATTGGTGCGGTAATGATGTTCTACAACTTGATTAAAACAGCGAAAAGTGGAAACTTCCTGGCGAACGAAGAAGCAGAAGCTACTGTTACAAAAGATATGAAAGTTGCTACAAAAGGTGAATACTGGCACAGAGCAATTGAACGTAAGCCAATCCGCTTCATGGTATTAGCGATTGTAGTTGTTGCAATTGGTGGTTTAGTTGAAATTATCCCAACAATGATTGTAAAGAGCAATGTACCCACAATTTCAAGTGTGAAACCATACACTCCCTTAGAACTTGAAGGTCGTGATCTTTATGTAAAAGAAGGATGTTACAACTGTCACTCTCAAATGGTTCGTCCATTGCGATTTGAAGTAGCACGTTACGCTCCAAGTCCTGAAAGCGGCGGTTATTCTAAATCAGGTGAATTTGTTTATGACCATCCTTTCCAATGGGGATCTAAACGAACTGGACCAGATTTAGCGCGTGAAGGTGGATTAAGAAGTAATTTCTGGCACTACCAACACATGATTAAACCAAAAGAGGTTTCTCCAGGATCTATCATGCCAGCGTATGTTTGGATGAAGGAGAACGATTTGGATGTGTCCTTGCTTGAAAAGAAAATTAGAGCGATGCAAACACTTGGAGTTCCTTACAAAAAGGGTTATGATAAGTTAGCATTAAAAGACCTTGAAGCTCAAGCCTTGGTAATTGCGACAGATGTTGTCAATAATCTTCCGAAAGAGGTATTGAAGACATTAAATAAAGAGCAAGAAATCAACAAGCTTAAGAAAAAAGAAGTTATCGCGATGATTGCATATCTGCAACGCTTAGGTATGGATATCAAGGCTGATCCACAATTAAAAACTGTTAAAAAACAATAGGTATGTTACGATTTATCACACACAACTTAACAGGTATTGATGGCGTTGCGATCTATCCTATTTTATCGCTGCTGATTTTTGTACTATTCTTCGTACTCGTAATTGTACGAGTTGCAAGAATGAGTAAAACAGAAATCACTGAATTAAGTGACTTGCCGCTAAACGATGCAACTAGCTTAAAAGATGAATTAATTCAATAATTGACAAATTAATTTTCAAGTCATGAAAAGACATTTCAAAAATAAATTGTTCACCTTGATAATCCTTTTGAGCGCTACTATGGTGAATGCTCAGGATGGTGGACAATTATTCAAGGCAAAATGTAATACTTGCCATATCGTTGATAAAAACTCTACAGGCCCAATATTAAAAGGTGCTAAGCAAAAATGGACTGATGCCGGAGAAGCAGAAATGCTATACGAATGGGTAAAGAATTCTCAAAACTTAATTGCATCAGGGAAAAGTAAAGTGGCAATGGAAGTTCAAAATTTTAGTGCTTCAGCAATGACTCCTCAAGCGGTAACAAATGAGGAAATCGATGCAATTCTGAACTACGTTGATACATACACTCCACCTACTCCTGTAGTTGG
>JBIIKG010000198.1:0-5207 GCA_044233275.1 Crocinitomicaceae bacterium
AACTTCAGTTGGTTGAACACCTGCAATTCCACCAAGCATTATGCCTTTACCTGAAGAAAATGAAGAAAGCAATTCACCAGCAACCAACATACTTGTGGTACCAGCAATTTCGCCCATTGTTCTTACAACCGGAAAAACTCCTTCATCATCACGAATATAATCCCAAGCAATAGCGGTTATTTTTTTATCCATTAATTTTTGAAGAATAACCTTTGGTTGAACTGATAATTGCAAGGCTGAAATCAATGTTTGATTTCCGGTCATCATTTCTAATTCTTCTTCAGATGGAGGGGCAACTTTGAAAATTATATCACACGAAAAAACTTCTTTTCGATCATAACAAATCTCTGCACCTGCCTCACTATATTCATTGTCTGTAAAATTGGCTCCTTCGCCACTCTTTGTCTCAATTTTAACGCGGTGACCATTCGCAACTAAGAGGGAAACTGCCTCAGGAACGAGTGCGACCCTTCTTTCTTGAAAAGAGACTTCTTTTGGAATTCCTATGTATAAATTCCCCTTTTTACGGGCAATTTCTAACATTTCCTCCTTCGGCAAAAGACTTCCTTGCTGAATTAGTTTCTTAAGAATTTCAGGATCTGTAATCATTGTTCTATAGTTATGGTGCGGGTGTTGTCTTCTTTTTTACGAATATACACCCAAATCGTGTTATCTGGAAGTAAATTTTTGATTTTTTCAGGCCATTCAACGAAACAAATTGAACCACTGTAAAACATTTCTTCAATGCCAAAATCCATAGCCTCTGTTTCATCGTTTAAACGGTAAACATCGAAATGATAAACTTTACCAAACATGGAACTTTGATACGTATTTACAAGAGAATAAGTAGGCGAACCATCTATTTCTTTGATTCCCATTGCTGTCAATAAACCTGATATGAAAGTCGTTTTACCCACTCCCATATCGCCATCAAAGGCAAATACCTTGTTATGACCAAAACTCTCAAGAAATTCTTGAGCGACCGATGGAATATCTGCTGTGTCTTTAAGTTCAAGTACCATGCAAAAAAAGCTTACTTGTTACAAAAAAACACAATTAACTCTGACCAAAATATCAATCGACAAAATCTTTCAAACAACTGAATTTTAAAAAGTGATTTTATTGCTTTTCTCTATCTCTTAGAAAAGCTAATAATCCACTGATCTCTGTAACATCACTACCATACTCAAACGTCACTTTTACCGTTTTTTCTTCCGTAACAATTTCAATCCATTCTGCACCACCATCAGCACAATCTGGACAGCCGATAATTTCTGGTAAACCATAAAACTTTTCAGTATCGAGCAACTCAAGTAGTTTGTCCCAATCTTTGTTTGAAAATTCAGTTGTGTCGTACTTATCTGGATAATTTGATAAATCAGTCCTTCCCCACCCCTTACTGAACTTAACAGAAGTTGATTCGCTATAGGTGTATTCATTAAAACAATAGCCATTACACATCCCAAAACTGGTACCATGTTTTATGGAAACAATATTATTAATTGGCTTTTTTACACCACAAGAAACAGTCAAACATAAAATGACAATAGCCAATAAACCAAACTGTTTTGTTTTCATATTTTAGTTAGTTTTTGAGCCGAGGATCACAAAAGGAATTAAAACCTCTTCCAGGGAAATTCCACCATGTTGAAAAGTATTGCCGTAATAATTTACGTAGTAATTGTAATTATTCGGGTAAACGAAAAAGTCATTTTCACCGGTAAACACATATTCAGAGGCGAATTTAGATGATGGTAAAAACGCTTCTTGAGGCTGACGAACAACAAATACCTCTTTTTCATTGTAAGAAAGTCCTCGACCAACTTTGTAACGCAAATTTGAATTTGTATTCTTTTCTCCAACAATCTTTACCGGATTCGTCACTTTTACTGTTCCATGATCGGTTGTAATGACCAATTTAGCTCCCGAATCTGAAATTTTCTTGACAATATCGAATAAGGGAGAATGATCAAACCAAGATAAAGTTAGAGAACGATATGCCGCTTCATCATCCGCCAATTCACGAATTACTTCCATTTCTGTTCGCGCATGCGAAAGCATATCAACAAAATTATACACGATAAAATTGATATCGTTTTCTTTTAACTGACTGAAATTGTCTCCCAATTTTTTACCTGCATCGAAATTGGTAATCTTATTGTATGACCATTTAACGTTTTTCCCTAATCGTTTCAGGTTTGCCTCCAAGAAATCCTTTTCGTGCATATTCTTTCCGCCTTCATCCTCTTCAGTTACCCACCAATTCGGAAACTTCTTTTGAATTTCACTTGGCATCAATCCAGCAAAAAAGGCATTTCTTGCATAATGCGTAGCTGTTGGAAGAATCGAATAAATAATTTCTTCCTCTTCAATCGCAAAGTACTTTGAAAAAACGGGTTGTAATACTTTCCATTGGTCGTAGCGCAAATTGTCAATTACCAAAACGAAAACTTTTTCTTTTCCAATAAGCGGTGCAATGCGCTCTTTCATGAGATGATGAATCATCATTGGAGCATCAGAAGGATCATTCAACCAATCTAAATAATTATTCTCAACGAATTTCGTAAACAAAGAATTGGCCTCTTTCTTTTGCATTTCCAGAATTTCTCGCATCCCAGAATCTTCAATTTTTTCCAATTCCAGTTCCCAGTAAACTAATTTTGCATACAATTCAAGCCACTCATCTTTATCTAAACGTCCGTTCAACTGCATTCCCAATTGTCTGAATTCTTGTTGATAAGATGAATTCGTTTTTTGAGAGATCAATTTACCGTGATCCAAATTTTTCTTAATACTCAATAAAATTTGATTCGGATTTACAGGTTTTATAAGGTAATCGGCGATTTTTGAACCTATCGCCTCTTCCATAATATGTTCCTCTTCACTCTTGGTAATCATAACAACTGGAACATACGATTTCGCTTCTTTAATTCTTGCAAGCGCCTCTAAGCCAGAAATACCAGGCATGTTCTCATCTAAGAAAATAATATCATAGTGATTTTCATTGCTTTTTTCAACAGCATCTGAACCGTTATTTACCGAATCTACCACATAACCTTTTGATTCTAAAAAAAGAATATGTGGTTTCAATAATTCAATCTCATCATCTGCCCAAAGTATTTTGCCTTGCATGTGCTTGATTTTTTTAATTTTGGATTAAGTTTTAAAAGTATTCAATTGCGACCAAATCTCAACCGAAATAACAAAAAGAAAATTTTCAACGACCCAGTCTATGGTTTTATTTCAATTCCTGACGAGTTTATTTTCGATTTGATTGAACATCCTTACATGCAACGCTTGCGTAGAATTATGCAATTGGGTATGAGTCACCTTGTTTATCCAGGTGCTTTGCACACGCGTTTTCATCACGTTTTAGGCGCAATGCACTTAATGACGCTAGCAATTTCAACCATTAGAAGAAAAGGTCACGAGATCACTGCTGAAGAAGAAAGAGCAGTTCTTATCGCCATCTTATTGCACGATATCGGTCATGGTCCGTTTAGTCATGCTTTGGAATACGATATCGTAAGTGGTGTGAGTCACGAAGAAATTTCAGGATTTTTTATTGAGCGTTTGAGTAAAGAATTTGGTGAGGATTTAGATCACGCACTTTTAATTTTTAAAAACAAACATTCTAAACCATTCTTACATCAATTGGTTTCCAGTCAATTAGACATGGACCGTTTAGATTACTTAAATCGTGATAGTTTTTACACCGGAGTGAGTGAAGGAATTATTGGAAGCGATCGATTAATCGAAATGATCAATGTTCATGAAGGTAATTTAGTACTTGAAGAAAAGGGCATTTATTCCATCGAAAAGTTTATTGTAGCTAGAAGATTGATGTATTGGCAAGTTTACCTGCATAAAACAGTAGTTTCCGCTGAGTTTATGTTAATTCACACCTTAAGAAGGGCTAAACAACTCGTAAAGGAAGGAAATGAATTATTTGCGAGTCCAACCTTAATGTACTTCTTGAAAAACGATGTTAAAAAAGAGGATTTCAAGAATGACCCAAGTGTGCTTGATAAATTCGCAGATTTAGATGATTACGATATTCTTGGAGCTATCAAGGTGTGGCAACACCATTCTGATAAAGCACTTTCAACTTTAGCGAATCGTTTGGTAAATCGCAACTTATTCAAAATTGAAATTGCGAAAGAACCATTTAGTCCAGACAGAATTCGTTTGGAAAAAGAAATGGTGCGCAATCAGTTGAATTTAAATGATGAAGAAATTGAATTTTTCGTTTATACTGATATTTTAAGTAATAACGCCTATAATCAGCACAAGCAAAATATCAATATGTTGATGAAAAACGGTGAAATTGTTGATTTGAGTAAAGCCTCAGATAATTTAAATATTTCAGCACTGGCGAATCCTGTAGAGAAATACTTTTTGTGCTATCCAATTAATTGATGTCATCTATCAGCAAATCGGATTCTTTTTTCTTTGTTGGAATTTTAATAAAGTACCAAATACTAACAAAAAACAAAGCGAAATTCAATAGTACCAAAAGGTAAAAACCAATGCCTGCATCATGTTCAGTGTATGGAGGATCGATGTTAATATTGAAAGTTAAAACAATAAACATCCATGGTAAAAAAAGAATATTGAAAAAGGAAGTTACTACTGAAACAAAAAAGGCAATTTTATTTTTCGCATACAACCAAATTATAAGGGTAACAAGAAATAAAAGTTGAAGAATTATAATAAAACCAACCTCATAACCTGTCTTTTTTTGAACCAACTTATTTCCTGTCACTTTAGAAGTTACAACTTGGAAGTCATCGAATTCTGTAACAACTATAAAAGGAAATAAGAAAATCAATAAAAAAGCCACAAAAAAGAAGAATGTTACCTTTTTTTTATTTTCAAAAAACATGCTTATTGCCTCGATAGTTTACCTTGTTTCCAATCTTGAATCAACTTGGCCCAGGAGTATGGATTCAGTAAGTTATTGGCAGGTAATTGACCATTGGTGTATAAGCGCGTATTGCGCTGATTAGAAACATTTCCATATGCCAATGATGCGTCACCATCAAGTCGAGCAGCAACGAATGCTAAAGTTTCACCGGACAATTCACGTTGAGCTCTTCTCAATGCATCGTCATACGGTTGCATGTTTACAAAATATCGCGCAAAATCCTCACGTGAAGGCCAAGGATAAACCGTAACCTCAGGAAGATTAACAGTGTCCTTTTGCA
>JBIIKG010000200.1:0-5200 GCA_044233275.1 Crocinitomicaceae bacterium
TGATGTTGAACTAAGAAAGGATAAGCGTGTTGCCAGTGTCATTAAAATTATTGCGAATGCTGCCTCCATTCATGCAGCTTCAACTCATTTAATGGAAAACACGGAATGGGATTTTATGGCGGTTTATCATGATGCTATTGATCACTTCTGTCACACCGCAATGCGCTATCACCCACCTTTGCGAAAACACATCGATGAAAAGGAATTTGATAACTTTAAACATGTTGTGGAGGCGGGTTACCAATTTCATGATATGATGCTTGAGCGAACGTTGGAATTGATTGATGATCAAACAACAGTTATATTGCTTTCTGATCATGGATTTTATTCTGATCACCGAAGACCTTTACAAATACCAAAAGAACCTTCTGGTCCCGCGGCAGAGCATAGTCCGTATGGAGTTATTGTAATGAAAGGCCCTGGAATTAAAAATACGGGGGAAGAAATTACTGGCGCATCTGTTATTGATATCACACCAACAATTCTTGCGCTTTCGGGATTACCAATTGGAAGTGATATGGAAGGTAAGGCGCTCACTTACGCTTTTAGCGAAGATATCCAACCTGAATTTATTCCAAGTTGGGAGGAGAGAGAAGGTTTCAGTGGAATGCATGATAAAAATGCAGTCGAAGACCCTTGGGCAGCTCAAGAATCATTGCAACAATTAGTCGAGTTGGGATATATTGAAGCAATGGATGACAATAAACTTGAACAAGTCGCCAAAGCAAAATTGGAAAGTGACTATTATGTTGCTCGAAATATGATTGATGGCGGTCGTTTAAGAGAAGCTATTCCCATTTTAGAGCGAATATTTGCTGAATCATCTGTAATAAGATATGGCCAGCGTTTGGCTTTCGCTTATTTAAGTTTAAAACGCTATGATAAAGTAGCGGAAATCATTGCCCGATTAAAAGAAGTTGAAAAAACAGATTTAGAGGGTCTTAAAAAGAAAGTACAAGAAAAAAATCCTAAGGATCCATTTTTGAATAAGGAATTTGAAGAACCTAACTATATAGATTTTATTGAAGGACTTATGTTACTTGCGTTGAACAAACCTGGTAAGGCGCTTCCATTGTTGGAAAAAGTTCAGCAAAAAAATCCAAATAGTCTAGATGTAGCTTTGAATATTGCTAAAATTCATAAGTTAAGAAAGAGTTATTCGAAAGCAGAAAAGCAATATATTAAAGCACTCGCAATTGATGAACGCAATGCCGCTGCTCATCATGGTTTAGGAATTTGTTTGCTTCGACAAAACAAATATGAAATAGCCATAGATGAATTTTTGTCGGCTTTAGAATCAAATTTTTACATGCCAAGTGTTCATTATCACTTAGGCGAAGCATTGTATAAAGTAGGAGATTTTTCTGAAGCAGTGGAAGCCTTTGAAGTGGCAATCCATTTGTCACCAGGAATGACAAAGGCGCATAAATGGTTATTTGAAATTTATACGGATAAATTGAATGATACTGAAAAAGCGTCCAAGCAAAAAGAATTTTTAGATAACAATATCAAAGGAGAAATTGTAGTTGTCACTGGCTTGCCTAAAACTGGTTCTTCACTTATGATGGAGATGTTACATGCTGGAGGTATGCCAATTTTGGTGGATGACACAGAAACTAGTGATAAATCACCTAAGAAATCAATGGAATTTGCCAAAGTCAATTTGATTCAAAAAGATACGTCTTGGATGGTGGATGCTCGCGGTAAGGCAGTCAAAATGATTGTTCAATTGCTGAATTATCTTCCACCCAACTACAATTACAAAGTAATTAAAATGAACCGCGATATTTCTGAATTAATGATGTCACAACAAGTTCATTTAGGAAAGAAAGCGACTCCTGACACCTTGCCATTAAAGTTATTTAATAATTATTTATCTCAGCTCAACAAACTAAATACATGGATTGAGGCACAACCAAACGTGCAAGTATTGAATGTGGAGTTTGATGATTTAATTGAAAATCCGATTGAACAAGTTGAGATAATTGCAGATTTTTTAGGAGAAGAGCTTGATTTTAATTCTATGTCAAAGGTTATTAATCCTGAGTTAATTAAAATCAAGAAAAAATAATTTTTTTTATTTTAAAAAGAAACAATAAATTAGCACAACCAAATCGTTTTCTACATGAGTAAAAATACTACTAAAACAGAAAGAAATTCAAAGTTAGCAAAGTATTCAGCAGTTGCTGGAGCTGTTATTGCAACTGGTGCTGTTAATGCACAAGTACAATATACGGATGTTAATCCTGATGTTGTCATTGATAAAAATACGGCTCCATACCAATTAGATTTTAATGCTGATGCAATAGTAGATTTAACATTTGCAGTAACATCAGTTGCTGGTTCTGGGACTTATACTTATGGTTCAATTCCAATTTCTTTTACTTATCAGATTTCATATGCTGGTGTTTCAGCTGGAGCTGGAGCACAAGTAATGGGTCTGGTATCTGGAAGTAGTTCAACATTTGCTCCAGGAGTTTTAAACTCAGGTGATTTAATTAGCAATGCTGGTTTATTTGGTTCAGGAGGTGTTCTTGCAGCAGAAGGAATTGTTAATGCACTAGCTTTCAGTTATACTTATCAGATTCAGCAAGGTGAATTCCTTGGAGCAACTGATAAGTTTTTAGGTGCTAATTTTACTGTTGGACCAAATACTCACTACGGATGGGTTCGTTTAACCGTTGCAGCTGATGCATCTACAGTTACAATTAAAGATTACGCTTACAATACACAAGCATCAACAGGAATCAATGCAGGTCAAATGGTGAACCTACAAAACATTCCTCTTGACAACAAAGTTTCTATCAAAACTCAATTAGATCAAGCAATTGTAAATGTTACTCCAGATTTATTTGGTGGTGAAATTGCAGTAATTGATATGGCTGGAAAAGAAGTGAAAGTCGTAACTATCAATGATGTTAACACAACTGTAACTTACGAAGGTATTGAAGCTGGAATTTATATGTTAACTGCTCGTTTTGAGGGTGGATTAATCTCTAAGAAAGTTTACGTTCGTTAAATCAACGAAACAACAAAACATAAAAAAGGCGAATCAATTTGATTCGCCTTTTTGTTGGTAGATACTTTTTAGTTGGTGCGTCCTGGATAAACTTTCAAGGCTTCTTCTAAACACTTAACCGCTTTTCTAAGCGCATCTTGATTCAATACATACGCAATACGCGCTTCTTGTTTCCCAGCACCTGGAGTTGAATAGAATCCGTTCGCTGGAGCCATCATAACTGTTTCACCTTCGTATGAAAAGTCTTCTAGTAACCACTGACAGAATTTTTCAGCATCGTCTACTGGGAATTTTGCAACGGCATAAAACGCTCCACTTGGCTTCGGGCAAAAAACTCCTGGAATAGCATTCAAGCCATCAACAGTGATGTTTCTACGTTCAACATATTCTGCAACTACGTTGTCAAAATAAGATTGAGGTGTATTTAATGCTGCTTCAGAAGCAATTTGATCGATTGTTGGTGGAGAAAGACGCGCTTGACCAAACTTCAAGGCAGCAGCCATAATTTCTTTGTTCTTGGATATCAATGCTCCAATTCGTGCACCACACATTGAATAACGTTTTGAAACGGAATCAATCATGATCACATTTTCTTCTATTCCCTTTAAGTTCATCACTGAAAAAGGAACAGCTCCGTCGTAACAAAATTCGCGGTAAACTTCATCTGCAAATAAGATTAAGTCATGTTTCTTTACAATTGCTGCCAATTGCTCCAATTCTTCCTTAGAATATAAATATCCTGTTGGATTCCCTGGATTGCAAATAACGATTCCTTTCGTTTTTGAGGTAATTTTCTTTTCGATTTCCTCTACTGGAGGCAAAGCAAATCCTGACTCAATAGTTGAAGCAACAGGAACAACATTCACACCTGCCATTACTGCAAATCCATTGTAATTTGCGTAGAACGGTTCCGGAATAATAATTTCATCACCTGGATTACATGTCGTCATGAAACCAAAAATCAATGCTTCTGAACCACCTGTTGTAATGATGATATCCTCAGGATTTACATCAATTCCTGTTTTCTTGTAATACGCAGATAAACCATTTCTATAGCTTTCAAAACCTGCAGAGTGACTGTATTCAATCACTTTACGATCCATGTTCTTAATTGCATTTAATGCAACTTCAGGAGTTTCAATATCAGGCTGACCGATATTCAAGTGATAAACAAATTTCCCTTGTTTTTTAGCTGTTTCAGCATAAGGAACCAATTTACGTATCGGTGAAGCAGGCATATCAATTGCCTTTTGAGATAATTTCGGCATATAAAATTCTTTTGGCGCAAATTTACTTCAAATGTTCAAATAGTCTTCCTTCAATTGAATTCTTTTTAGAACTTTGAACTATGAAGTTGTTAAGTTTCTTGTTCAGCCTTTTTTTTCTATTCTCTTGCGATGTGCCAATTAAACCAGGGAAATCAGGAAATGATAATAGTCATTTGCGACAAGAAGACCAGCATGTGCTAGATTCGTTAAAAACACTTCAGTTAGCGAAAGAGAAAAGCTTAAAACAAGAACAAGATTCTCTGATGCTTCAAAACAATCTCGTTGATGTGCAAACGCTAAATCCTATGATTTATGTTGATTTGAAATATGCTTCAATTGACAATTTCATGAAAATCAAATTGTATGAACGACTGAATCGAGCGTATTTGCAAAAAGATGTGGCAGATCGCTTGGTCAAAGCACAAATGGAATTAACCGCAATTGATACAAGTCTTCATTTGTTGATTTATGATGCAGTACGTCCAGTGAGTACACAATGGAAAATGTGGCGAGCGCTGGATACAATGCCAGGTAATGAGCGTGGAAAGTATGTTTCAAATCCAGTGAATAAAAGTCTCCACAATTTTGGAGCGGCCATCGATTTAACGATTTGTTATTCCAACGGTAAGCCGCTCGACATGGGAGCTATATTCGATGATTTTAGAACGATTGCTTACCCAAGTATGGAGGCACATTTTTTAGCAAATGGTGAGCTTTCAAAAGAGCAAGTTGAAAATCGAAAATTGCTACGTAAAGTCATGCGTTCTCAAGGATTTCGAAACCTTCAAACTGAATGGTGGCATTTTAATGCTTGTTCACGTGCCGATGCATTAACGAAATATAAGGTATTGGAAAAGGAGATTTAAATGGGTATTGTTGGTTTTTTATTATAGAAGTATAAATAGAAAAGGGC
>JBIIKG010000199.1:0-5200 GCA_044233275.1 Crocinitomicaceae bacterium
CAGATTTTCAGATAAAAAAAAGTTTACAGCAAAGATCAAAAAGATCGATGAAACACATGATGTATGTATATTAGAATTGAATAATGAAATAGTAAATGATTATCTAAAAATTAATGATAGATATCCTAAAATAGGATCTGATATACTTGTAGCTGGTTCGCCCATCGGATTAGATGGGACAATCACTAAAGGAAATATCAGTAATATCCAACGTGAAGAACCTTTTGATTATGAATTATTACAAATTTCTGCTCCAATTTCACCTGGTAATAGTGGTGGGCCTGTAGTTAATAAAAAAGGAGAAATTGTTGGTATAACGGTTTCTACCATAGTAGGTCAAGGTATCCAAAACATTAATTTTGCAGTCCCTGCAAAATATATAATGTTCTTAATGCATGAATAAAATTATTATTTTCTTCAGATAAATTTGATTGCTATTTATAATATTCGATGTTCTTTATCTTAAATACAAAAAAGAAAATAATCGATTTTAATCTCAAAATCAGTCAGAATAATTATCATTTCAGCCCCATTATAAATCAAGCAAATAATTACAAATTTCCTACCTTTATTCCCAATCGTTAAGTTGTGATTTCAAAAGAACTTTTTGTGAATATTAATACCTGGGATGATTTTACATCCACCCTTGAAACTCTCAATAAAAAGGAAAAGGGTGACGCATTTGAATTATTAACCAAATTATATTTCAAGTTATCTCCAAAAGATAGGTTTTACTGATTTTGATGTATTTAAAGACATAAGTTCCTGCGCCACTAAATGTGGAATGACAGCTCCTTTGTAGGCATTATTCAAATCTTCCATGGCAAGCATTTCGGCTTCCTTTTTAATTCTGAATTGCGGAGTCGGAGGGAATTAATGATAGTTATTTTCTATGGTCGTGCCGACCTTGAAAATATACATCGGCACCTTGCTTCTCACCCCTCCTCCGAATGGATTTAAACAAAAAAAGGAAGCATTTCTACTTCCTTTTTAATTCTGAATTGTGGACTTAACTGAGCTGTTTTCGAACCGGTTCGTGGAAGGATTAGAAATCCTTTATCTCGCAAATGTTCATAGTTGATTATAGCCTAATCGATTTTGTTTAAGTCGATTTCATAGAGATGCTGTGCGCTTACTGCAGATGTTGCAAAAACCAATAAAAGGGCGAGTGTTACTTTTTTCATTATTTTTTTTTAAAATCAGCTTTCAACACATCCAAACCAATAGCATACCCATAGGCTTTTCCATTGGTATTTTCGAAAATCTAGAGGTATGTATTTGGCTGTATTTTCCCAATTCTTCTGAATAGTTTAAAGTGCCTTGTTCGAGTTTCAAATTTGAGGGTTCGTATCTTCTATTTAAATCAAATCCTCGATTTCGATCCGTATCTACTGCCTGCATTGAATCTCAGGAAAAGCTCAACCCCACCTCTGGCGCGAGAAGCATCGTTTAAACCGGACACATTTACATCGTATGAAACACCCGTCATGAATTGATCGAACTCGAACATGAATTTGGCAATAAATGCATCCTTCAGACGACCGAAAGCCCCCACATAAAATGCCATAGGACGATTGAATCCTGTCACCTTTGATCCCTCGCTCACGAGGATCTTGTAATTGGCACCCAGAAGAATTTCCTGAGCATTGCCCTGACGATGATAATAAACCCCCGGTAAAATGGAACCGGAAGTGTTTGCAATCCCGATCTCGGCATTCACAAAACCGGAAATCCTCATGTATAATTTTTCGGTGTTCGCGCTGATAAAGGAAAATGACGGCTGATTTACATGGTAAAAGGACAGACCTGCGTTGATCTTTGTATCGGTATTCTGTCTCATGTAGCCACCTCCGGAGTTGTAGGTGTATAACAGGCCTGTTCCGGCATCCACGAATCCAAAATTAGTATTACTGAAGACTTCTCCTGAATTAATTGAAGGATCATATACACCGTTATACTGCGAAGCCCATTTACCACCTGCAGCGTTAAATGACCGCTGCCCGAATCCACCATAGATTCCCAAACCTATCGTATTATTATTATCGATGAGAAGATGATAGGCAAGGTTCAGGTTGACCGAGCTTGTGGAAATCCGCATATCTCCTGCTTGATCGTTATAAAAATTAATTCCTCCTGCAAAGATCCCGGATTTGTTGCGCTTGTTCTCATTGAAGCGTGCATCAAATGAAGCTGCTATTGTCTGAAATGGTTCACCAACACTGCTCCACTGATTGCGATAGTTTATTACCCCCTGCATCGGCGAGTTTGCTCCTGCAAGAGCCGGGTTAAGGTTCATATTCGAATACTCCGAGAACGAGAAATGCACATCCTGACAGTAGGTATTAAAAATTACAGATGATCCGAAAATCAGTAATAAGGCTCTTAAATATTTTTTCATGTTCCGTGTTGTTTATTTTAGAATGGTCAGATTGCCGCTTTGTTCTACAATAGTTCCATCAAAGAGTTTAGCATACAGGCGGTACATATAGATTCCCGTTTGCAAAGGCTCTCCTTTGTATGTTCCATCCCAGCATTTTGACTGATCAGTAGTGCTGAATACGGCTTCGCCCCAGCGGTTGTAGACTTCGTAGCGGACTTCTGAAATACAATTTCCAAATAAGCAGAGCTGATTATTTGCCTCAGGACCTTCACCGTTCGGTGAAAACACGGTAGGCACAAACAACTCATCGCAGTCAATTTCTACAATTATGATCGCTTGAGCTGTTTCGATGCATCCGAAATCGTCTGTACCGGTAACGGTGTATGTTGTGGTACTCGTCGGTGACGCGATCGGTGAAGAACAGTCAGAGCAACTGAGTGTTCCTGAATTTGACCAGAAGTAATTAGGCGCTCCCGATGCCTGTAACTGAACAGAATCACCCGGTTCAATAGTTGCTGTTGTTGGTGTGACAGTGACAGGGAGGGTTGTTGAATTAGCTATTGTATAAGATTCGGAAACCGAGCAACCCGCATCGTCCGTGACGGTCAGGGCATAAGTGCCTGCAGTCAGGTCATTAAGAGAGGATGTACTTTCTCCATTCGGCGTCCATGAATAGGTATATGGACCGGTTCCACCTGACACGGTGGTTGAAATTGAACCGAAAGCTGAACCACATAATACGTCCGTGATGGTTTCTTCAATAGCTATTTGGTATGGTGCAGTGATTGTCAGAAATTGTTCAACGGTATCGGTGTAACAATCAAATTCGATGATGGCGGTGACTGTATAATTACCTGCCGCAGAAAATAGGTGTGTTGGATTAATGGAATCCGCTGTATTGTTCGGCCCGGAATTAGGATCACCAAAGTCCCAACTTATTTGATTGATTGGAGAAGTAGAGGCAATCGAAAATGAAATATTGCTCTGCAAGCACAAATCAGGAAGAAATGAAATAGCCGGGCTTGAAAAATTGCGTTCGTGCACTTTCGCCGGAAGTCCCAGCAAACACATACCATTCAGCGAAACAGCGTTGCTCACATATCCACAAGAAGCACCCGGGTTGTTCGGTGAATTAATCGCATCTAATACATTGCTGCCCCCTATAGCCACATATAATTTACCGTCGATTGCTTCTTCTATCTGAAAAGTCGGAAAAGCAGGTGTTGCAATCAAGGTGTGGGAATTGGCTATTGAAAGGGAATCGTAGTTGGTCAAATCCACTTGAAAAACGGAAATATTGTTGGTATAATAAAATTTACTTCCATCAGGGGAAAAGCTGCAACCGTATTTCCTAATTGGTGAACCGGGTGTATTATCAGTAACTTCAATTGTCAAGGCATTTGACAATATCCCCGTGGCATTGTCAAAAGAATAAAAATCAATCAGTTTACTGTCGTCGATAGGCATCGCGATCCGATCTCCGGTGTTATTTGCTTTCATTGACCCATAAAAGGGCATGCGTGCGTCAAAATTGGAATTGGCTCCTAATAACACCGTTCCCACATTGCTTGAAACCGGATTGGGATCCACGCCACAACCATCCACTTTATAGGCTAAAAATTGATCGCTTTCTTTTTTATGTACAATAACCCAATATCCACGAATTGCTTCGCTTCGCACTACTGTCATTTTTTCACTTAAAAAGTCAGTAAGAAAAATGTTTTTTTGCAGTGGATCAACATCTCCAAGCCCACTATTGAGGGTCATATCAACAACTGTGTATCTCAGTCCGTTATCCAGTTGAGGAACATCATACTCCAGATCGTCCATCGTGAAAATGTAATACTTTGTCGGGTCATCCGGGAAGGGAACAATTACCGGTCCCTGAGTACATGAAAGAAAGGCACCGCCAAACAAATTAAGCCCATTGGGCATCGTTTGATTATTGGCGTTCCATACTTTTTGACCATCGGTGTAAAAGAGTAACTGTCCGGAAGCCTCATCCGAAACGGTCGCACATTGTTCATTACTATAGCTTGCTGAAGTAGTCATTCCATTTGGCACTGCTCCAGAAAAATCTACCTTACAATTATATCCGAATGTCCAGTAATTGTTTTGAAGTTGGGCGTAGCTGCCGAAAGCAGAAAAAATCAAAATGGCTGAGTATAACAGAGTTTTCATGTTGGGCTAAAATTTTAAATTGTTACTTTTTTCATTCATTCGAGCTACTCCTTTATAAGTTTCATTAAGCTATCCTTCTTATTTCCTATGCCGAGCAGATAAATTCCCGATGACAAATGTGATAAATCAAGCGTCGAAATCTCTGAGGAAATCATACCGCTAAAAACCGACTTACCCGCACAGTCAAAAACTACAAAACTTGACCCCACCAATGAGGGATCTGCTTTTAAATTAAGTTGATCTCTAAAAGGATTCGGAAACAACATTGAAAATTCAGATTCCGCATTTGACAGGCTTTCATCGATTGCAGCCGATACATCACCCTTGTAGGCTCTTATATCCGTTCCGGTTCCACAAATAACAAGTGTACCTTCCCAACCAATAATAGGGCCTCCTATATATACATTTGTAATGGGTGTTTGCCAGCGTAGAGTTAGATCAGCATTAAATGAGAAAAAAACACCGTCAGAAAAACCACCATTCGTTACATTAACAATACCAGCAGCATCAATGCTCATTCTGGGATAAGACGCATTTCCGTACAAAATAACTTGTGAGCTGTCTGTAATAGTTCCAGTTACGGGATCAATTCGAATCACTTTTCCGCTTCGGCTGTAGGAGTATACAGATCCATCCAGT
>JBIIKG010000201.1:0-5185 GCA_044233275.1 Crocinitomicaceae bacterium
GAAGTATAATAAAGAGACCAGAAGCTTTGAAATAAAAGAAAATACTAACAGCTGTTAAGAAAATGCTGCGAACAATATAGTATTTATGGATGAATGAAAAAACAACCATTACTGCAATAAAAAACAACCAAAAATCGAGTTGCGAAAAGATTAAAGGTTCATCAGCGTTAAAGGAAAAGGCTTGTATCAGTCGGTCCATTAATTTAATTTTTTAAAAAGTTCCATTTGTTCTAAATATTTTTCAAATGCATCAATCAATAATGCACCTTTCAAGTGATAGCCAATAGAGGTGAAATGTACCATATCAGATTGCATTAATCCTTGTCGATACCATGTTTTCGAAGAGCCAAGTTCACCCATAATTCCATAAAAATCCCAAACAGGCATTTGATACTGTTCTGCTAATTCGATGATAACTTCTCGTTCACGAGCTATGTTTCGATTTAAGTATTTTCGGTGATAGTAGGAATCATTTGGAACCGTTAATAAGATGGCGCATTTAGGATTCGCTCTTAATACCTTTTGCATCATCTTTTCTAAATTCGCCTTGTAAACAAGTGGATCAAATTGATCGTAGGGAACATTGCCATCATTAGTTCCTACCGAAAAAGCAAAAAAGTCGGGTGGATAAAGCGCTAATTGCTCTTCAAAGTTTTTATTTGCCAAATAAGTATATAATCCAGCACCATTGATACCAATTGATGTGTAAGAAATCCCAGGATCATCATTCATGAATTGAAAACCATAAATTTCCAAGTCCAATAATTCAGAAGTTCTGCGTGAAAACTGCAAGTCCATTTCACTTAATGGATCGGCAAAATAAATATCTGTATATCCAAATTCCTCATTCTGAACGATATGTTCGATTAAAATTTCATCTGGACCAAAATTTAAGTCATAAGGTAATTCACCTTTATTGTGATAAATACGTAAGTGACAAAAATCTGGATTGACAGAGGTTCGATTGTGTTTGAAATAAAAATTGATCACTGAATCATGACAGGTCATTGCTACTCCCATAACACCATAATCGATGTTTTCTGGACGGTGAACAACACTTCGATAGGAAGTCCAATAATTTGGAGAACTAATCGTATAATTTATTGGATTATTTGTTTTTGCCACTGCCAATGGAAATACAATTCCTCGTTCACCAGGCGCATTCGTCCAATTTGTTTGTAGAAAAGTTCTGAAATCGTGTGAATAAATATCCGCTTGAATATGCGAGCCTCCAATGTGATAGAAGTTCAATTTCGCAAATTCACCTTTATTGAGTTTGTCTAAATTCTGGTAAAGATGTTCCCAATTCGGGCTTCGTTCAGCGTAAAATTGAAAGTTATTCTTTTCAAAAGAAATGAAAGGGTATTGATTTTTTACGGAGCTATCAATTTGACAATAATCTTCAAAGCAAAATAAATTTAGCGAGTCTCCAAAATGCTCGTCTTCCTGTCCGAATGAACGAAAGGTGAGAAGTCCCAAAATGATAAATATGCTAAAGGGAAATTTCAAGTTGTTAATTTACTGGTGAACCTTGCTGCCATTTTGCGAATTCTGCGGCAAAGGCGTCAAAAAATAATTGGGAAGCAATGCTTGCGCCTTTCGGACTAAAATGAATGTAATCTTTTCCTGCTAGACCTTTTTCTACCCATGCTGGCATTGAATTCAAACCACCCATTGCATTGAATAAATCCCAATATCCAGCATTGGTTTCCGTCGTTGCTTTTTTCATTTGTTGAACTAAATATGGAATCAAAGGATAAGAAATGAATTCACCATTTTCTGGTCGCGCCATATCACTTGGACCAATGACAACGATTGCTGCAGAAGGACGTAGTTTACGCAGTGTATTTAATTGACCTTTAAAATAACGTGCAAAATTTCGAACTCCTGAACTGTCTTTCAAGGCTGGGATTGAATTTCCACCAAACTGCATGATAACCAATTCTGTGTTTAATTCGCTGTACATTTTTGATAATAAAGATTGATCCATGGAGCCGAAAATGGTCCCACTTGATCCACGCATTGCAACATTACTGACTTGCACTCCATAATCTCCTTCGAGAGAGAACCCTGAAATATTTGGACTGATAGCACTTGAGAAAACATATTTTAATTTACCTGGAGTGGAAGGAAACGATAGGTGTACGTCATGTGATTTTCCATCAGCGATTAAGCTGTCTTCATGAATTAAACTACCATTTTGATACACTTTAAGCATACACGATTTCACGCAACTGTTATAAAACATCGTTACGTTATTGTATTCTTTCGATCGTGAATAAGCTGATTTTGAAGGTTCAATTTCAATCCAAGCATCCTTGATTTCTCCGGGATTCTTAATTATTGAACTATCCGGTTCAGGTGTAAAACGTGCGGCACTTCCCATGGCGCCATAACGCTTGTTTCTCAATTTGTCACCACCAAAACACGTGTAACGGACAAAATTGGGCGAATACGTTTGTTTAAAAGTATTCGTATTGTAAACATTAACTGCGGGAATCAAACCTGGACCATTTCCACCGAATTGATTTTGAATGCGTTGACGAATATACGCCGTCATTCGGTCACCTTCGATTTGAGAATCACCATAATGGATAATATGAACTTTTTGTTTGTTTGAAGCTGCGTTTTGGAGTTTGCCAAAAAATGTGTGTAATTGTTTTACTCCTGATTCGCTAAAGTGAATGATTGTAGAACTTTCTGTCGATAATTGCCCTCCATTAGGAGCGCCCATGCTTCCATTTGAACCATTTGCATGTTTCATCAAAGGGTCTTCCATCATGTCAATGTTCGACGTGTCAATTTTGGCAACAAGGTCACTAATGTCTTTCTTTTCTGTTTTTTTAGGAGTGAAAAATTCATTTTTTGTCAGGAAACGCATGTTTATTCCAGCAATGTTCCAACCTTTTTTAGGGACAAAAATGACCATTGGTGCCAGTAGGGCAAATACCAATAAAACGAAAAGAAGTACTTGATAGGGCTTAAATTCTTTCACAAAAATTAGTTTAAGGTTACAAATTTAGTGAAGCAATCATTTATCGCGGCCATTCATGCATTTTTTTGTCAACATAAAAGTGACTAAAAATCGTTAAAACTTTCTTGTTTTTTTGTTTTTATCGGTCAACTTTTCATTTCATCAATTGTTTTTCTGACAGTATGTCTGCATTTGAACTATGGCAGTATCTTTGACAAGCGGCGTACGGTTTAAAATGAGTGAAAATGGCTGAGGACACAACAATTAATGACATGGAACAAGAAAACAATCAAGAACAAACTGAGCATACAGTTGAAGATAATCAAACAGTAAACGAAGGACAAACGACAACTGAGTTAACTCCTGATGAGAAATATGCCGAATTAAATGATCGTTTTTTGCGTCTTTTTGCTGAGTTTGATAATTACAGAAAGCGCACCAATAAAGAGAAAATTGATATTATCAACAGTGCGAGTGCAGGTGTGATGAAAGATATGATACCAGTAATGGATGATTTTGAACGCGCTATTGCAAACAATGAAACAGCAGAGGATATTGTAAGTGTGAAAGAAGGTTTTCAGTTGATTTTCAATAAATTCAAAAACACACTGGAATCAAAAGGTTTAAAGCCAATGGTTGCAAAAGGTCAAGCGTTTGACAGTGAATTACATGAGGCGATTGCAAATATTCCAGCTCCTTCAAGCAAGGAAAAAGGAAAAGTAATTGAAGATGTTGAAAAAGGATATTACTTGAACGACAAAGTGATTCGTTACGCAAAAGTGGTTGTTGGACAATAACGTTATTTGAAAATTCAAACGATTTGAAAATTTGAATTCTCAAATTTGTCAAATCCTCAAATTTTTTTAATCCTATTAAGGGTATGAGTGAAAAAAGAGATTATTACGAAGTGTTGGGTTTATCCAAAAATGCGGATGAAGCGGAAATAAAAAAGGCATATCGTAAGCTTGCTATCAAATATCACCCGGATAAAAATCCTGGAGATGCGAGTGCAGAAGACAAATTCAAGGAGGCAGCTGAGGCTTACGAAATATTGAGCAATGCTGATAAGCGTGCGCAATACGATCGTTTTGGTCATGCAGGTGTTGGTGGTCAAGGCGGATTTGGCGGTGGCGGAATGAACATGGACGATATCTTCTCGCAGTTTGGAGATATTTTCGGTGGAGCATTTGGCGGTGGCGGCAGTTTTGGTGGGAACAGAGGTGGTGGAAGTCGAACTGTTAGAGGCACTAATCTTCGTGTGAAAATTAAATTGACATTGGAAGAAATTGCTGAAGGTGTTAAGAAAAAAATCAAAGTCAACAAGCTTGTAAACGCGGATGGAGTAACGTTCAAAACGTGTCAAACGTGTAACGGTTCAGGTCGAATTACACGCGTTGCACAAACGTTTTTAGGTGCTATGCAAACCCAATCAACATGTAATGTTTGTCAGGGCGCGGGAAAAATGATTGATCAAAAGCCATCTGATGCTGATGCTCAAGGATTAAGAAGACAAGAAGAAGTAATTGAAATAGATATTCCAGCAGGTGTTGAAGAGGGAATTCAATTGAGTGTTACTGGAAAAGGAAATGCTGGACCATTCAATGGCGTACCAGGTGATTTAATCGTTGTGATTGAAGAGGTGGAGCATCCAGAATTGAAACGTGATGGTGATAATTTACATTTCGATGCTTTTGTTAATTTTATTGATGCTGTTCTTGGTGAATCAATCGAAGTACCAACAGTAAATGGTAAAGCAAAAATCAAAGTTGAACCAGGAACACAAAGTGGAAAGGTACTTCGTTTGAAAGGAAAAGGCTTACCGCAACTTCAAGGATACAGTCATGGTGATTTGTTTGTACACATCAACATTTGGACTCCTAAAAAAGTATCAAAAGAAGAGCGCGAGATTCTAGAAAAATTAAGAAATAGTGAAAACTTCAAACCGAATCCAGACGGAAATGATCGTAATTTCTTCAAACGCATGAAAGATATGTTTCATTGATGAATGAAAATTAAATTATCATAAAAATCCTTCTGAAAAGAAGGATTTTTTTGTTTTATGGAACTTGAATAGGTTCAAATTATATTTAAATGTATCACTTTGCGGATTTCCCCCTTTGGAGGGGGATTAAGGGGGAGGATTTACTGTTTTTAATTCTTATTTTGATCAGTTTTCAAACATTCAATAGAATACACTATACTTTCATAGAC
>JBIIKG010000202.1:0-5145 GCA_044233275.1 Crocinitomicaceae bacterium
ATCAAAGCGACTTGTTCCACCGTCAACATGGTTGCTACTGCTTGTTACACCACCCATATATGTAGCATATTTCAACATTGATGCATCCTGATCAAGAACAGCAATATAGAAATTACTCCCATTTGTATTCGGCTGAAAGGCATCAACTGTGACTTCAAAACCATTCGTTGAGGAATTAATAGCTTGACTCACGCTAGAATTTGCATTCAACACACCTCCCCATCCAGAAAGATATATATCGTAACAATCAGACACCAAAAATGCAGTTGGAGAAATTTCCACATTTCCAGATCCAGAACCAATCATCGTGGTCCATTCGATTGCTGTTAAACCTGCATTGTACTTTTGAATAAACTGTCCAGAGTTTGCTGTTCCATATTTCCCGGGAGTAATCGGCCATGCGGTCTGAGTTTGACCAAAAACATACACCTTGTCATCAATATCCAATTGCACAAAATAAGCCTGATCATATTCGTTGAATCCCATATAGGTTCCGGAAATAAATGAACCATTCGTGCCATTCAATTGAGCAACATATCCATCTGCCAATCCACCATTTGCGCTTAAATCAAGTCCATTGATAATTGGTAGATTATTTGAAGTTGTTCCACCCGTAAAATAGACATTACCATTACTAGCCAATTGTAATGCATTTCCAGTTTCATTTCCAGTACCCCCAAAAAAGGTACTCCATGTTAACGAACTCAGCGTCCCGGGCATCTTAAAAACAACAGCATCTTGAGTTCCAGCTATTCCACCTTGCATTCCTCCAACCACTGGGAAATTACCTGAATATGTTGAAGAGGCGACATAAACATTTAAAGCCGCATCGACTACTATTTCGCCTCTAAACTGATCCCCATAATTGTATTGTAACATATCGCGATTCAATCCATCGATATTTGAACCACCAATATATGTAGATGCAATTAAACTGGTGCCTGCAGCATTTAATCGCGCCACATAAATATCTGAACCGACGAAATTCAACGAATTTTCATCTGCCGTGGGACCACCGTTAAAAGATGAATCATATGGAGTTCCAGCCATTGGGAAATTCGGTGAGGATGTTACACCATAGATAAACAAATCTCCATTTAGGGCAGAAATTATACTTTGAGGGGTCTCATTTCCATTGCCTCCGATATAGGTAGAGTATATTAAAGCTGTTCCATTGGCATTGAATTTAGTAATTCCGATATCTATCGGGAAAGAACCTGTACCGCCATTAAACGACAAATCAAAAGCTCCTGATGTCAATGGATATCCTGTTCCAAATACAATTCCACCACCGAATAAATTTCCATCTACATCTGGAGCAGCTGTAAATCCCCAATTGTCTACAATAGATCCTGTAAATGAAGAAAATGTTAGGCTTGGATCAATTACTAATTCAGCTGTTTCATCAAAACCATTCGGAAATTCAAATGAAACAATATTGTTTTGAATCGAAAAATGGCACATAACCGCTTTTTTCTTACCTTCTTTGATTGTCCATGCAATTGGCGCACTTTCTTGAATTTCACCAAAACGATTGTTAATATGCAATCTTCCTTCGTTATCGATCCAAATTTTATCAGAACCTGTGAACTCAATTTGTATAGCATACGGTGAATGACCAGGCGCAACCAAATAGCTGTATTTAAGCTGCTTGTCTTTTCCATCTAAGACTAAATCTATTCCTGGATACAAATTTTGCATGGCAATATGCGAATAACCGTAAACCTTCGATTTCCATTTAGATTGGTCATCACCCAGGAAGTAGTTGCTGTAATGATCAGAAGAGTCTTTCACAAATGCTTTCCCTTGCCAATTGGAACCTAAAAATTTAGATTTTATAACATGAGCATGAATCAATTCATCATCATGCTTATCTTGTTCACCTTCATGATTATGCCCTACTTTTGAACGGATATCTGATAGACTGAAAGTGAAGCCGTCTTTTTCAATGATCATATTGCCGTTGACTAATTCAACATTGTATACAATACGCTCATCCCATTGACCTTTGTTGGGAATCATCCATACATCTTGAGCCTGTAAAGTATTAACACAAAGCATGACAAACAAAAATATGTATTTCAAAACATTCATTCAGGTCGAATTTACAACATTTCAATCAAAACATAGCTACTGGAAAATCAATATAATAGCTTGTTTACATGTTGTTTTACATCTTAAACTCTTTTAAACTCAAATTGGTTGCTTTTTAGTGAATAAATATTCACATTTTTTTTTACTTAATCGGTTCAATAAAACGTAACTTTGCACCTCAATTCTTCTATCGTCGATGAGTGATGCAATACAACACGAGTGCGGAATAGCACTTATTCGTTTAAAAAAACCTCTTCAGTTTTACCTGGACAAATACGGAACGGCTTTCTATGGCTTGAATAAGCTCCATTTATTAATGGAAAAGCAAAATAACCGAGGACAAGATGGTGCTGGTGTAGCCAACATTAAAATGGACATGCAACCAGGTGAGCGTTACATTTCAAGATACCGTTCGATCCATAGCAAACCAATTCAAGATATCTTTGATTATATCAATGCTCGTTTCGAAGAAATCGGCGAGGAAGATTCAAGTAAATTAAAAGATGTTGATTACTTAAAAAAACATGCTGGTTTCACAGGTGAATTGTTTTTGGGTCATTTGCGTTATGGCACTTTCGGAAGAAATTCGATTGAGAGTTGTCACCCTTTCTTAAGACAAAATAATTGGATTACCAGAAATTTAGTAGTTGCTGGAAACTTCAATCTAACGAATGTTGATGAGTTATTCGATGTTTTAGTTGAAGTAGGACAGCATCCAAAAGAGAAATCAGATACAGTAACCGTTCTTGAGAAAATAGGACATTTTTTAGATAATGAGAACGAAGAAATGTTCTCTCAGTATCAAAAACTTGGATACAGTAATGCTGATATTTACACAAAAATTGCTGAAACATTAGATGTTGAGCGCATTTTAAAAAGAGCGTCAGAGGATTGGGATGGTGGTTATGCAATGGCTGGATTATTTGGTCACGGTGATGCATTTGTTTTGAGAGATCCAGCTGGTATTCGTCCGGCATATTGGTATGAGGATGACGAAATCTGTGTTGTAGCTTCCGAACGACCTGTCATTCAAACAGCTTTCAACTTAAAAAGTGAACAAATTCGTGAATTGACTCCTGGGCATGCCCTGATTATTAAAAAGAATGGTCAAGTTACAGAAACGCTCATCAATCAACCGGATCCACAACCTTTAAAATGTTCATTCGAACGCATCTATTTTTCTCGTGGAAATGACATAGAAATTTACAACGAGCGTAAACTCCTTGGGAAAATGATTGTTCCACAGGTTCTTGATGCAATTGATCACGATTTAGACAATTCCGTTTTCTCTTTTATTCCGAATACAGCTGAAGTATCGTTCTACGGAATGATCAAAGGATTAGAAGATTATTTGAATGATCGAAAATTCAAGCAAATCCGAGCTTTAGGCGATAATCCAACGGATGAACAAATCTCAGAGATTATTTACCAGCGTGCTAGAATTGAAAAAATTGCTATAAAAGATGCCAAATTAAGAACGTTTATTACGCAAGATGAATCGCGTGATGACCTTGTGGCACATGTTTACGATATAACTTATGGCAGTGTTAAAAGACATCAAGATAACCTTGTTGTCATCGATGACAGTATCGTGCGTGGGACAACTTTGAAACAAAGTATTTTAAGAATTTTAGATCGTTTAGATCCGAAAAAAATAGTTGTTGTTTCATCAGCACCTCAAATTAGATTCCCAGATTGTTATGGAATTGACATGGCGAAGATGGGAGATTTCATTGCTTTCGAAGCTACGATTAATTTACTGAAAGAAACAGGTCGAGCGCATATTATACAAGAGGTCTATACCAAGTGTAAAGAACAAGCCAATTTGCCGAAAGAACAAATTCGAAATTATGTGAAGGAAATCTATGCTCCTTTTACGAATGAAGAAATTTCTGCAAAGATTGCTGAAATGTTGACACCACCTGCAATTAATGCGAAAGTTGAGATCGTTTATCAAACGGTAGAAAACCTGCATGCATCTTGTCCAAATAATCTTGGTGATTGGTACTTTACTGGAAATTATCCAACACCAGGAGGAAATAAAGTAGTCAATCGAGCATTCATGAATTGGGTTGAAGGCAAGAACGAAAGAGCATATTAATTCTTAAAACATGAAAAGACAAACAACGATAATTCTTTATATTCTCGCTGTATATGTCGTACTACAATTTGTATGGTGGGGTTACCACCTCATTGAACTTACCCAGGAATTGAGCGGTGATGAAGGAAAGTTACCCAAACGCGTTCTGATGATTATCGGTGAGGGACTCGTATTTTTCTTTCTGCTTATTCTTGGTTTTTGGAAAATTCAAAATTCAATTCGAAAAGATTTAAAGCTAGCCGAACGTCAAAAGAACTTCTTGCTTTCCGTTACACATGAATTAAAAACTCCCATTGCTGCTAACAAGCTTTTTCTACAAACAATCGGTAAACGCGATTTAAGCAATGAGCAAAAGCAGGAAATTGTCCAAAAAGCACTTTCAGAAAGCGATCGCTTGGAATTAATGATCGACAATATTCTAAATGCCTCGCGAATAGAGAATAATGCCTTACAAATGGTAAAAGAAGAGGTTGATTTAAGCCAACTTCTCGAAAACGTCATCAATCGTTTTAAAAAATTCAACCCTCAACAAGAATTAATACAAGATATTTCACCTTCGGTAAGTATTCAAAGTGATGGATTTTTGATTGAAACTATTTTCAATAATTTAATTGAAAACGCTAGTAAATATGCTGGACCGGATGCTAAAATTGAAGTTTACTTAAGTCAAAACAATAATTCTATTGTGTGCGGGGTAAAAGATAATGGCCCGGGGATATTGAAAGAAAATACCAAAGAAATTTTCTCCAAGTTTTATAGAGTTGAATCAGAAGAAATACGCTCTCAAAAAGGAAGTGGTTTGGGGCTATTTATTGTAGCAGAATTTGTTCGTCTCTTGAAAGGAAGAATCACCTATAAAAACAATACGCCAACTGGCGCCAATTTTGAAATAACACTCACAAATGACAAATAATATTGGTTTAATCATATTAGACGGTTGGGGAATTGGT
>JBIIKG010000203.1:0-5133 GCA_044233275.1 Crocinitomicaceae bacterium
TTTACCCCAGCATTTTTTTCAATCTGATAAAAGTTGCCGAGATTGTTATCGCGCAACAATTGGTAAACACCCTTACATCCATTGCAGCAAAACTCATGCGTATCAAAAACAATTGGTTTTCCAATTATATCATCACTGCAATGGTAACATTTTTCCTCGCTCATATGGTTTGTGAAAACATTTTATCAGTTGAAATTCCTGTTGCTAAATTTTGATCGAATGCCATACAACAGTTGCGTACGAACGGAATTCCTTTTTCGCTTACTTTGATTGTGTTTCCATGAATTTCTACAAGTTGATCCTTGACCATATCACCCAATCGACTTTTAATTGTTTCGTGCGCATCTTTGTAGATTGAATCTTGATTGAAACTTGTTTCAAAGTGACACATTAAGTCTAAAATATAAGTTCTGATTTCAAGATCTAACTCGCTTAAAAGATGACCTTTGAATACAGGTATTTTACCTTCATTCACCTGTTGTGTGTATCCTTCAACCGATTTATCATTTTGTGCAAATCCAAACCATGAATCGGAAATAGATGACATTCCAAGTCCAATCATTGTATGCGTGCTTTTAGTTGTGTACCCCATAAAATTACGGTGTAATTTCTTGCGATTGAAAGCTAATGCTAGATCATCATGCGCTTTGGCGAAATGATCCATTCCTACTTCTAAATAACCATCCTCTTCCAGCATTGATTTTGCTGTTTCGTATAATTCTCTTTTTTGTTCACTTTGTGGCAAGTCAGATTCATCGTAGCCCCTTTGACCATTTCCTTTAATCCATGGCACATGGGCATAACTATAAAGTGAAATTCTGTCAGGTTGTAATTCCAATGTTTTTTCAACAGTATGAATAATATCCGCTAATTGTTGTTTGGGTAAGCCAAAAACTAAATCATGACTGATCGAAGAATAACCGATTGATTTTGCTTCATCATGCACTTTCTTCACCGTTGAAAAAGGCTGGATGCGGTGAATTGCTGTTTGCACTTTAGGATTGTAATCTTGGACACCTAGACTTAATCTTCTAAATCCAAAATTGTATAATTTGGTGAGATGTTCGGAGGTTGTATTATTGGGGTGTGCTTCGAAACTCAATTCAACGTCAGCAGGATTAACAGCTTTAGTTTGAAACAAATTTTCAAGTAAGTGAATTAAACTTTCTGCCTTGAAAAAAGTGGGAGTTCCACCACCAAAATGTATTTCTTTAATGGTTGGTGAATAGGGTAGAGCAGTAAGGTATAATTTCCATTCTTTAATTATCGTCTCAATATATGGTTCTTCAACCGAATGATTCTTTGTAATTCTTTTATGACAACCACAGAACGTACACAAGCTTTCACAAAAAGGTAAATGAATGTATAAACTTATATCTGTTGATTTAAAAACATCATGATTTTTTTGAAGAGAACCTATCCAATCAGTAGCTGTCAAAGGTTCATTTTTCCAAAAAGGGACGGTTGGGTAAGAGGTATATCTCGGTCCAGGTATGTTGTATTTTCGAATTAATTCGATATCCATTTTTAATTATTAGGTTGGGCAAAATTAAGTTACGGATAAAAATAAAAAAATGACATTCATCATCTTTCGTTTTTAAATCGATTTATTTCTAACTTTACGTTTAGAAAACCATTTTTTATGTTGGATAAATCACACAAGCATGTAAGTTGTGCAACGTGTCAAGCTCGAAAGAACTCGCTGTTTTCGGCGAATTTTGATGAAAACCTGAGTCATTTGGAAGAACATAAATCTTGTTCATATTTCAAAAAAAATCAACCGTTATTTATCGAAGGTAGTTTTCCGAGAGGTGTATATTGTTTGAACCAAGGAAAAGTTAAGGTTTTTGCCCGGGGAGACGAAGGTAAGGAGCAGATTATTCATATTGCGAAAGAAGGAGAAATTATTGGTTTTAGAGCCATGTTTAGTGGAGATATGTATAAAGTATCCGCTACCGCACTTGAAGATGCAAATATCTGTTTTATTTCAAAAGATGATTTTTTGGATATGATTGATACCAATCCAACATTGCGAAATGGAATCATGCGCGAGCTATCGAAAGAACTTGGAGATAGAGCGGTATTTATTACAAATATGGCTCAAAAATCAGTTCGTGAACGTTTAGCCGCTGCCTTAATTATTTTGGATGATGTTTATAGCGGTGAACAAATTAATTTGACTCGTGAGGATTTGGCCAACTTTGTGGGTACAGCAACAGAAACATTGATTCGACTTTTAAAGGATTTAAAAGAAGAGGGCGTGATTGACATTCATACCCGTAAATTGGAAATTATCGATAAAGATAAATTGATGAAAATAGCTGGGGGACGTTAATTCTCGTTCCTTACCATTTTGCATCGGGATATTTGCTTGGTAAAAATTGCATTTCAGCTAGAATATGCCCTAAATACTCACTATGTTTCCCTTCTTTACCACCATACACTTGACTATCATTTAGAGGAGGGTGTTTTAATGTAGCCATTATATAGATTTCACTGATTTTTTGATTCCAAGAAGTTTCAACTTTGCTTAAATTAGCCCCAAGTCCTTCGTTTTGCATGAAAATATCTGCGTCTGTTTCTTTGAAGAATTCTTTGGCGAATTTCCATAAAGAATCAAGGGCTGTTTGCACCTTAACATGTGCTTCTTCCGTTCCATCACCCAATCGCACCATCCATTCTGAACTTCTTCTTAAGTGATATGTTACTTCTTTGATTGATTTGTATGCTAAGGCTGATAAAAATGGATCCTTACTTTTGGTCAATTCACTGAAAAACGCAAAATGATAAGCATCAGTTAAAAATTGACGAACAACAATATAAGCAAAATCCTTATTTGGTTGTTCAACCAATAATGTATTGTAAAACTCGTTTTCTGGTCTACGGTATGCAAGATCATCAGCAGTTAGGCCTTTGCCTTGAATAATTGCCGCTTGTTCCAAGGTCGATTCTGCAATACCTATTAAATCCAAGGCCACATTCGTGTTTGCTAAATCTTCTTCAAGAAATGGAGCACGACTGCAATATTCACTCAAGCGATGACTCAGTATAAGTGCATTATCGGCTATTTGCAAGTAGTATTTTAATTTAAGATCCATGTTCCTACATATTTGTTACCCCTTCAGGGACGTTGTAAAAAGTTGGGTGTCGGTATATTTTTGCATCAGCAGGTTCGAAAAAGTATTCTGCCTCATTTTCGGTCACAGCTACGATTTCAGAACTTGGAATTAACCATAATCCCGTCCCTTCCCCTCTACGAGTATAGGTGTCGCGCGCATTCTCAATGGCCATGTTTTTGTCATATGCATGAACACTTCCGGCATGTTTAAAAGCTTGACCTGGTTTACTTTGGATAAATACTTCCCAAAGTTGACCTTGATTATCTATTGTTTCCATAGAAAAGTTATTAATGGATTTCTAAAATAGTATAAGATTTATCTGTGAAGTTGAAACTATCACCTTTCTCTAATCCTTTCATTTCAGTATAAATGGGAGATTTTGAAGAGATTCCAATAATATGAATTCCATCTAAGTCAAAAGGGACGGTAGCCATCGCAACAGCAAAATGAAACATTTCAGTTTTTACAAGAGCTCCTGGTTCAACTTTTGTTTTTGAATCAAAATTTATTTTATCCAATAGCTGCAGGTCATTTTCAGCCTTTTTCAGCTTTACGTTGAACAGCTCTTCTATAAACATCGATTCTGTTTGATGCGATAAATCTTCAGGATCAATTGTGTCACTTTCGTCAACATCCACCATGCTATGGGTTGTAACAATTTTCTCGTTGATTTCGTTGATGATTGTTTTCTGAATATCAATCAGTTTGTCTTTTAGTGTTGTTTTGTTCATATTACTGATTGTTTGTGTGTTTGATGTTATATGCAATGGCTGATTTTCTGACCCAAGCACCTTCTTTATGAGCATTGAAATGATGTTCTAATCGCTGCTGATTGCACGGGCCATTTCCCCCAACAACTTGCCAAAATTCATCCCAATTTATATCACCATGTTTAAATGTGCCATCTTCATTTCTTACCAAATCTGGATCTGGAACTTTTAAACCGATAATTTCTGCTTGAGATATGGTTTTATTAATGAATTTCTCACGCAATTGATCGTTTGATTCACGTTTAATTCGCCACTTCATCGCCAAACTAGTGCGAGGTGAATCAGTATCATGAGGACCGAACATCATTAATGCTGGCCACCACCAACGATTAATTGCATCTTGAGCCATTTTTTGTTGATCCACCGTTCCTTCCATCATTCGCCACATTATTTCATAACCTTGTCGTTGGTGAAACGATTCTTCTTTACAAATTCGGACCATTGCCCGTGAATATGGCCCGTAGGATGTTCTTTGTAAAGAAACTTGATTAGTAATTGCAGCACCATCGACCAACCAGCCAATTGCACCTATATCTGCCCAATTTAATGTTGGGTAATTAAAAACGGATGAATATTTTGCTTTGCCTTCATGCAGCCATTGTATAAATTGGTCACGACTTACACCAAGTGTTTCAGCCGCGCTGTATAGGTAAAGACCATGCCCTCCTTCATCTTGTATTTTGGCTAATAGAATTTTTTTACTTCTCAATGAAGGTGCTCGTGTAATCCAATTTCCTTCGGGTTGCATGCCAATTACTTCTGAATGGGCGTGCTGAGACATTTGTCTTATGAGATGCTTTCTATATTCATCAGGCATCCAATCCTTAGGCTCAATCTTGATTTCGGCATTAATTTTTGCTTCGAATTCTGCTAAAAGCTTTTCTTCATTTACTGTTTGAGTAAGCATAACTAATCCTTTTGTTCGTTTCAACTAATAAATCTGATTAAAAAAATCCAGGTTTACAATGTATTAGTTGCAAAGAAACAGCATAGAAGCTCGTTTAGAAATGATTAAATTCAACTCAAAATATGATAAAAGTCATGATTTGAGGGTGTAAATTTAGTTTTTGATAATTCGGTATGTTTGAATACCGTTACCGGTTGAAATTACAAGCAAGTAAATTCCTTGATGCAGTTGGCTTGTATTGATTTGTGCTGTTGACGAACTTAACCTGTTTTGTTGAATTAAATCGTTGATGTTTTTACCAGAAATATCTATTATATCAATTAAATCGGTCTCATTA
>JBIIKG010000045.1:0-15752 GCA_044233275.1 Crocinitomicaceae bacterium
AGCGTCTGCAGATTATAACTTAACACAGAATTTAACAGTGCAGTTATATTATGATCAAGTATTAAATACGCCTAAAGTAGCTACCTCTTATCCAACTGGAAACATGAGTACTGGTATTCGTTTGCGCTTTAATCTAGCGGGAGTTCAATAAAGAATGGAAATCCGCAGAGCACAACGGGGAGATGAATTTGCTATAATGGAGTTAATTCATGCCTTGGCCTTGTACGAAAAAGCACCTGATGCAGTGGTGAATACTGCGCAAGAATTGGGTGTGCACTTATTCGATGAAGGTATTTGTGATGCAATCGTCGCCTGCGAAAAGGACCTAATTGTTGGTTTTGCCTTATACTTTACTAATTATTCCACGTGGAAGGGAAAATGCTTGTACTTGGAAGATTTTTATGTACTACCAGAATACCGGCAAACAGGAATAGGTTCTCAATTGTTTGACGCTGTTGTGCAAATTGCTAAGTCCCGTGGTGTAAAAAGAATGGATTGGCAGGTACTTGATTGGAATACACCAGCTATTAACTTTTATAAAAAGAAGGAAGCCATTTTAGATCCAGAGTGGATAAATGGACGTTTTTTCTTTTAATATTTCAAACAATGGGCTTAGCCTATTGTTACTTGTTAAAACACTTCATGAAAAATATATTAATTGCCGGAGGAACAGGATTGATTGGTCAGCGACTTGTTCGTTCATTAGAATCTAAAGGATATAGTGTGAGTGTACTTTCTAGAAATCCTGCAGGTAAGAATGAATATTTTTGGAATCCACTGAAGCAAGAAATTGATGAAAGTTGCTTGAGCGATGTGGAAGTATTAATCAATCTAAGTGGTGCTGGAATTGCAGATAAACGATGGTCAAAAAGTCGAAAAGAGGAATTGATTAGCTCGCGAATAGGGACAAATACTTTTCTGTTTTCGTTGGAAGTTAAAATGCCACATCTTAAACACTTTATTACTTCATCAGGCATAAATTGTTATGGATATGAAGAAGATGAGCGCATTCATCTAGAAAGCGATCCATTTGGAACAGATTGGTTATCTATTTTAGTTAGCGATTGGGAAAAGAGTACTGATTTGTTTGCCAAGAAATATCCTGTTGCCAAAGTGCGCACGGCAGTAGTCTTTGATAAATCTGGGGGAGCGCTACCGCGCATGCTTGGACCAGTAAAACTAGGTATCGGTTCGGCACTTGGTTCAGGAATTCAACACATGCCTTGGATCCACGCTGTTGATTTGGTAGGGATCTTTGAGCACATAATAGATAAAGAGCTAAGTGGATCGTATAATGCGGTTGCAGCTTGCGATACAAACAAGGAAGTTACGCGTGCCATGGCCGACACATTAAATAAACCCTTTTGGTTTCCATCGGTGCCTGCCTTCATGATGAAATTGCTATTTGGCGAAATGGCTAGTGTTCTTCTATTGGGATTGCAAGCCTCCAATGAAAAAATCAGATCAACTGGCTATATCTTTCAATTTCCAGAATTGAAAGAAGCAATGAAGGACGTCTTAAAGTAGGCGTATATTAAAGCTTATACGCCTACTTTTTTATAATAAATCGTTCGCCAGGTTCGCCAGTTCGGATCGCTCTCCTTTCTCTAATTTAACATGGGAAAATAACTCTTGTCCTTTTAATCGATCAATTAAATATGCCAAGCCATTACTGTTTTCATCTAAGTATGGAGTATCAATCTGATGAACATCACCTGTAAAGACTATTTTAGTATTTTCACCGGCACGCGTAATTATTGTTTTGATTTCATGGGGAGTTAAGTTTTGGGCTTCATCAACTATGAACATGATGTTGGATAAACTTCTGCCGCGAATAAATGCCAAGGGGGTTATAACGATTTTACCCGATTGTTCCATGTCGAGAATTGCCTTATGCTTTTTCTCGTTTTCACCAAATTGAGATTTTATGAATTTTAAGTTATCCCAAAGTGGCTCCATATATGGACCAATTTTATCATTTGCATCACCAGGTAAAAAACCAATATCTTTGTTTGATAAGGGAACAATAGGTCTCGCCAAAATAATTTGATTATAGTTTTTACTTTGCTCGAGTGCAGAGGCCAGTGCTAATAATGTTTTACCTGTTCCAGCAACACCTTGAAGTGCGACAAGTTTGATGTTTGGATTCATTAAAGCATCAAATGCAAAGGCTTGTTCGGCGTTTTTTGGTTTGATACCATAGATATACTCTTTTTCAATTCGTTCAAGCTGATCTGTTAAGTGATTATAAGCCGCTAGAGAGGATGATTTGCCATTTTTAAGAATGTAGTAACCATTCGTAACTTTTTTCTTGCCAAGCACACCATTTTCATCAATTTTACCCGCAGTGAAAATATGACGAATGACTTCGGCATCAACACCCTCAATTGTATAGGCTGACGATTGATCTATATGAGTATTGTCAACTTTACCGGTTTCATAATCTTCCGCAGCAATACCTAAGGCTTTTGCTTTAATTCTTAAGTTGATATCTTTAGTGACAAGAATGACATCTTTCTTTACCTCAGTTTCTTTTAAAAACAATGCTGCATTTATGATTTTATGATCGTTTTTGCCAACGGAATAGACGTATTCAGCATTAATTTCACGGGGATTATTTTCGAGGACAATTCTGAAATTTCCTAAACCTTTACCAAGTGAGATCCATTCTTGTAAACTACTATTTCCTGAAAGCTTGTCAATGAATCGTATGACTTCTCGAGCGGAAAAGTTTTTAGTGTCGTTCCCAATTTTGAATTTATCGAGTTCCTCTAATACTGTTATCGGAATTGCGACATCGTTCTTAACGAAATTAGTGATTGCTTGATGGTCATGTAATAATACTGAAGTATCAAGTACGAAGATTTGCTGCTTTTTCGCCATGGTGTTAATTTTCCTTTAATTTACTTTTTATTCAATCCCTTATGACTAATTTTTATAAGTAGTTATTTACACTTAAATGTTTGAAAGGCTACTTCAGTTGTCTTTACTTGGTTATCGATCCAATTAGCTATATTATTCTTTTGTTAAGTCAGCAACATTGTTAAACGAGATGTATTATTTCTTTTTAGACTCTTTGCTTGAACAATATGAATTGTATGTTGTTAGTTCAAAAAGTCTTGTCATGGAAGAATGGAATTCAATTCCCGGTTATTCGGATTATGAGGTGTCTTCTCTAGGAAACATACGCTCAAAGGAAAGAACGAAAGTGTTCAAGAATGGACGCACCATGAACTTTGAAAACAAATTGAAGATGTTACGTAAACATCCCATAAATGGCTTTCTCATGACTGATTTAATCGATGACAGCGGGAAACGTAAAACGGTTTATCCTCATAAAGCTGTCGCTTTAGCATTTATTCCTAATTCAACTCCAAAAAAGCAGAAAATTGTGATGCATTTGGATGGTAACGTTCAAAACAATGAGGTGTCTAATTTAAAGTGGAGTACGCACAGTGAATCAATTCGCAAAGGATTTGAATTAGGGAAACGAGACAATTCTGATTTGTGGCTGAAACGGAGATTAAAATACGGACCAAAGGGAGGAAACAACTCCATGGGTCGACCTGATCCATTAGATTTTGCACAAAAGAAACGCATTCATTATCTCAGAAATGAGAAAGGTTTTTCGTTAAAGCAGTTGGCTGAGAAATACAATTGTAGTATTTCACACATTCATAAAACAATTTTACGTTTTAAAGACAGTCAAACAGCCTAGAAAAAGCGACTTCTAGAAATCAAGCGATCAACTGGAATGTATATAGTTCCAAAGGCTTCATATTTACTTAGACTGTCAAGACTAAAATCTATTTTGGTTCCTTTAGTTGTCCAAATTCCATTATTTTTTGCGCTTATTTCTGTTTTTGGCGTATACTGTCCAGAATGAAAAATGTAATAATTTTTTAATTTTTTCATGTGAAGGGGAGGTGAGAATAAGAAACGGTAGAAATCCTCTTCTTGTCTTAGGATACCCTTCGCAAAGAGCTTATTCATAAACCGATTCCCATTTTTATTGAAGGTTAGGAGCATTGAGAAACCTGGGACTTTCACTTCTTTAACTTTTTCAACCTCTGTAACATTAAAGTTTTCATCAAGTTCTGATTCGATATATGTTTCTTGAACAATTTGATAACCACCTTGACGGAATGATAAATCACCTTCCCAAGCGTCAATAAAATCTTTAGTCGGGAAACTAATTCGCTTACCCATTTTCATCATCCATTTGTATAAGGGGTCTTCCGGATTTTCTCGAAGTTTCGTAATATCCAAATGAATGTTCAACATTTTATTAGTGTAATCCCCTGATAGCAAGTTTTTACCGGGCTCTTTCATTGAAACATTAAGCGGTGATTTGTTTCTGGCATAAGCCAGCAAGGTGAAACTAACAGAGTCACTATTGTGCGCAAAAATGGCAGTTTCGAGTCCATTTTCTTTAAATTTTTTTAAGTTTGAATAAATGACTAATTTCTGATCTTTGAATTGTTTTTCACGCAAGAATGATTTCCATGTATTGGTAATATCACCATGTTTGCAATTGGTAATTCGATTGAAAATAATTTTGAAATTTGGGCCTTTATAAACGAACAAATAATTGCGGTCGTATGCCAAATATGCATTCTCTTTTTGGATTCGATAAACTTTACGGTTATTTATAGTTGTATCACTTACATCAGCTAATGTGCGCAATCGATCAATTCCTTGAAGAATTTTACTGCTATCACTTACATGTAATAGCGATCCCCAATCACCTGTTTCATTAGCAAAGAAATAAGCTGGCAATTGCAAATTCAGCCCATACATTTTGGATTGACCTAATAAAAATTCATATGATATTAAATCACGGAATGGAATTTTGTGATAATACATCATCCCACTTGTTTCTCGAGCTACCTCAAGTAAATAAGCTCGTCCTAAGAAATCAGCATCCGGAAGCCGATCTTCCATTCGTGGTGGTGATTCTTTTTTAAAAATATAGGGTCTTAGATAAAGAAAAACAGCAAGCCCAATGGATAAGAAGACGATTAGCGTAATCTTTTTGAACATGGGATCCTTATTTGGAGATTACGTAAATACTATTTACTAAATCAAGTAAGTACTTTCCAGAGTTTTCAAAATTCCCATCAAAATTATAAACCAATTTGAAATTCGTTTTCATCTTGGTTGTATTTGACGAAGTTAATTCCATGGTTCCGGTTTTTCCACGCATGGCGTCAATGACCTCATTTTGTTCGGCACTGAAGAAATCTTTCGGGAATTTGTCGATTGCTTGTCCCCAGTTGATATGGCTATACATAAATCCACTTTTCTTCGCATTTTTTCTCAATGTTCCTTTTATGGAAGAAGAACCATAACCAGAAGAATGATTTTTAGCTAAATCTTCATCATTCGTGAAAACAAATAATCCATTCTTATGAATCATGTACAATGGAGCAGCATCCAAAATAGCTTCTTCATAAATCCAATAATCACCCATATTTTTGAAGCGTGATGTCAATCGAGCTAAATGACCCAATACCTTTTCTGGAATATCACCCCGATCTGTTGAGAATCCTAACGTAAATATTGGCATATCTTCTTCTGCGTCAACTTCAATTTCTTGGTATTCAAAGGTTGTTAAGTCATAGATATAATCAATTTTCTTTGTCTTGATTTTTTGAATTCCATTAAAGGACCCAAACATACTTCCTTTGTAAGTCGAAAATAAAGCATCCTTGTTAACATATTCATTTAACAACTCAATCAACAATAAATTATAGGAAACTTGTACGTTCTTTTCTTCGCTTAAAATAGGAATAATCACCTTGTAAGCTTGTTCATACGCCTCTCGTAGGTCAACATTATAGGTGAAAAAAGCCGTATTATCCTTGTGAATATATTTCAGCGTGTTTTTATCGAATTTCGTTGAATTCATTTTTTGATAAATAGAGCCCAATTCTTCTCCATAACGAGCTTCAACCAAAAACTCAACGGATGATTCTTTTAAATGTAAGTCACCTAAAATAACATTTCCTGTATACAGTTCACGAATATCTTGGTATAACGAAGGAAACATTGTTTGAATGTACCAAAGATTTTGAGCGTTTTGAAGACTTCTTGAATTGTCTAAATAAAAGATACCATCTGACGCATGATTTATTTGTTCTGCAAAACGCAAATCGTGTTGCAATAGGTTGTAATTTTTCTTAAACAATTCATCTGTAACGGTTAAAAAGTATTCCTGTTGACAGTTGGCTAATACACTATCGCGTAATTCATAATAGTTTTTGCGAATTGGATCTTCAACGTCACTCGGATAATAAACATCTAATGTTTCATCAGTAAACTCTTCTTCCATAGATTCATCATCCTCAATATCCATGAATTCTTCCTCCTCCTCAACATCTGTTTCTTCATTGTAGTATTCTTCAATCCATGGGTTTTCATTTCCTCGACCATACCAAATAGAATCAGTCACTGCATCAACCTTCTCCATAGTTGGATCAACACGTATTAAAATCGCATTGTTCCCCTTGATTAACAGGTTGTTAAAGAATGAAACATATAATTCCGTTCCTTCATACGGACTTTTAGCTTTTTCAAAATCATCAAACACACTAAAAAGTGCTTCTTTACTTTTAATCCCAAATGTAAATCCGCTAATTTCGTAATCAGAACCTTTACCGTAGAAAACGTTTAATTTTTGATCGAAATCAATTCCCGAATCTTTGATGGATTTCCCAGAAGTTGAACCATCAAATAATTCTTGCTGTATCTCAGCCATGAATTCATATTTCACTAATTCGTCTAATGAAATTTTCTGCAACAATTGGATGTTATTGAGACTGAATACAGTAACTGCATCCTTAGGAATTAATGACTCTGAATTTTGTGCTGAAGCACTAATCGTAAGGCCGATTAAAAGTAAAAGGGAAAAAAGCTTCATGCTGGAGCCGAAATTTAAATTTATCTAGTGCGAATTTACCAAAAATAACGCATTTTATTTCGAAGGTGTCAGATAAATTGTGTTTTCGAGCAAAGAATAATTTTGTGAGAGTAAATATGGATTCGTTTTAATCATAACGGCCAATTTATTCTGTGATAACTGTGCATTGGCATTGTCAAATCGTTCAACTGCTCTTTCGAAGCGTGTGATGGAGGTATAACTGCCCTTTTTCAACAGTTCAATGTCTTCTGCTTTCAATTCTTTCGTCTTTTCAATGGTCACATCTGGAATAGATCGAATTAATTTTTGTCCGTCCCATGACATCCATTTGTGGTCTAATTCTTTTATGTTTTTATCTTCTATTTCTTCTTCAATAACCTCTTTTAGAGCAGTTTGTAGTGCTGAAACACTTGTGAAATCACATTGAAATTTAAATATGAAATCAGTTAAAGTACTTTCCATCTGCACGTTCGAAATACCTGTTTTAGTTTTCATTTTGCGAACGAAAGAGGCGATTTTGGTTTCAATTTCATCTTTTGAGGGCACTTTTTTACCATCTAAACTATCTAACGCTAAAATTGTATTGATTTTTACCTTGCTAGCGCTTAAATTAATGGTGTATTTCATGGTTCCAGAACCATCATTCTTTACCGTTACATCATCAATTATTTCTATACATGACGTAAAGCTGAATAAAATCAATGCGGAAAGAAAAAATTTAAAGTATCTCATAGATTCGTAAAAGTTGAAACGCACAAGACAAAAATAATACCAAATTGTCAATAATGGCATGACAAGATTGCTTTTCGCTTTTTCGCCTGCCTATATCTTCTACACGAATTCAATTTCCTATATTTGTGCAAAATTCAAACGCATGTCAGATCAATCACGTATTTCAACAAGCAAGGCTCCAAAGCCAGTTGGTATGTATCCACACGCAAGAAAAGTTGGTAATTTATTGTTTTTATCAGGTGTTGGACCAAGAGTAGCCGGACCAGATGCAACTGATTCTGGTGTTCCAGGACTAACTTTAGACAAAAACGGTAATTTCATCGAATTTGATTTTGAAGCGCAGTGCCGAAGTGTATTCGACAATGTGCGTGTGATTTTAGAAGAATCTGGATCAAATTGGGATAGTTTAGTGGATGTTACAGTGTTTTTAGTGAATATGAAACGCGATTTTCATACTTACAACCGTGTATATGCTGAGTATTTCAAAGATAACATGCCTTGCAGAACGACTGTTGAGATAAATTCTTTACCAACACCGATCGCGATTGAATTAAAATGTATTGCAACAATTGATTAATTATGACTGGATTTATTATTCGCTGCGCAGTTGCAGCTTTGGCACTTTTCTTTAACGTTTATTTGTTCGTTTCAGGTCACTGGGGATGGGGAATAACGTTCATTTTCGTAACCGCAATCATCATCTTATCTTTCTTCCGAAATGAAAATATGATTTTAGCCTTAAACCAAATGAGGGTTGGAAACACGGAAAAAGCAAAGAAATACATCAATCGTATTGGTGCTCCACACATGCTTCCACGCAAGCAACATGCCTACGTATTATTTCTTCAAGCTGTAATGAATACGCATGAATTTGGTTTTTCTAAAAGTGAACAGTATTTGCGTAAGGCAATTGGTTTAGGACTAAGAACTGGACAAGACAATGCAGTTGCTCGTATGCACTTAGCTGGTATTTGTGCCCAAACTGGTCGTAAAGCGGAAGCAGAAAAATTATTGGCAGAAGCAAAACGTCTGGATAACACTGGTATGATGAAAGAACAAATCAACCAGATGTTGGGTCAAATGAAAATGGCGCCTTCAAAAAATCAAATGCGTATGGCGCAAATGATGGGTGGTCGCAAGAAAATGCCTCGTACCCGTTAATTTATCATGGCGCAAGAGAAAACCTACTCATTAGCATGGGAAGATTATGAATTAATCGACGCTGGTGGGGGGAAAAAACTCGAGCGTTGGGGAGAAGTCTACACGATTCGGCCAGAGGTACAAGCCTATTTTCACTCAGGAAAACCCTTTGATGAATGGAAGGAATTAGCGCATTGGGAATTTATTTCCAAAAGTGGTCAATCTGGTTCATGGAAAAAGCTCAAAGAAAGCGCTCCTGAAAAGTGGATTATTGCTTATGAAACACTAAAGTTTCAACTTGAATTGACCAAATTCAAACACCTTGGTTTGTTTCCTGAACAACAGACAAATTGGGAATTCATCGAAAAAAGAATAGCTAAAAACGATAAATTCTTAAACCTATTTGCCTACACAGGTGCTTCATCTTGCGCGGCGAAATGTGCTGGTGCTGAAACTTTTCATGTCGATTCTGTCAAACAATTGATTTCTTGGGCAAAAGTGAACATGGAAACAAGCGAGTTGACTGATATTAAATGGGTATTAGAAGACGCGATGAAGTTTGCTGCCCGAGAACAAAAAAGGGGCAATAAATACAAAGGTATTGTGATGGACCCACCTGCTTGGGGACTAGGAGCAAAAGGGGAGAAGTGGAAGTTGGAAGATAAAATTGAAGAATTAATGTCAACCGCAGCGACCTTACTTTCACGGGATGGTTTTTTAGTAATGAATACCTATTCTCCCACACTTGAAATCAATACCATTAAATCTCTCGCCAATCGCTATTTCAAGCATAAATCCATTGAGGTAAGTGAGCTTTGGATGCAAACTACAACAGGAAAGGATTTGTACTTTGGAAATTTGTTGAGAGTGAGTTAATAATTACCTCCTTATTGAATTCTATTCTTCCGAATAATGACCAATAATTTTATCGGCAAGCACATCACTTAATTTGAAATAACTTTCATTTGTCCAACCACCAACATGTGGAGATAATATAACTTGATCTGATTGCAAGAGGTAAGAAAAATCTGCCGGTATTTCTTGTTCGAAGAAAGATTCAAAACTACTTTTTTCGTATTCCAAGACATCCAATCCGGCCCCAAGAACTTTTCCAGACTTCAAAGCAGCAACTAGGGCTGAAGTTTGAACAATTTTTCCCCTGGAGAGATTGAGCAAAAAGATTGATTTTTGAACAGCATCAAAAAATGCTTGATTCGCCATGTAGATGGTTTCTTCATTTTGTGGTACATGGAAACTAATTACATCCGCATTCTGCAAAATTGCCTCCAAGGTACATTCCATGACAAAATGATCTCCAAAATCACTTTTGTATTTATCGTAGGCCATTAGTTTCACATCAAACCCGCGCAGCTTCTTAGCAAAAGCACTTCCGTTGTTTCCAAATCCAATGATTCCAACTGTTTTTCCATCCAGTTCAATTCCCCGATTCCCTTCACGATCCCATTTTCCACTTCTAACTTCTCGATCTGCTGTATGCAATTTATTCATGAGCGAAAGCAACATTCCTAAAGCATGCTCTCCAACCGCGTTTCTATTTCCTTCAGGGGCATTAAAGAGTGTAATCTTTCGTTTTTCACAATAGGCTGTGTCAATATTTTCCATTCCAGCCCCTGATCGCGCAATGAATTTTAAGTTAGGAGCAAATTGCAAAAATTCAGAATTCATCGTAAAGCGAGAGCGAATTACGATTCCATCAGCATCTTGAATTAGTTTCAAACACTCATCTTTCGGTAAATCGTCTGCAAGAATGCATGTATTACCATGAGCCTTCATGCGTTCTTCTAAAATAGGGTTTACGCTGTCGAGGAATATTATTTTCATGTTTTAAGGATTCGTGCTCAAAGGAAAGAAAAAAATAAAAGCAGCTACGCTTAAACCTTTTATTGAACTTCAGTTTTTTATTCTTTTTTTAATCTTTTCAATTCTTGAATGTCAAGAAGATCTTTCGGCCGTGATGATTTAATTTTACTCGTAATTAAATCATCAAAATTAAGTACGTTCCATTTCAATAATGGATAACCTTCAACTTGAGCAATTTCTGCTTCATTATAAGCTTGATCAAATGAACGATTAACGGAAAATCGAGTAATTAATTCAATTGCAATACTCGTTGGTGAAAATTTCATTGAAATATTCTGTTCTTGATTTTTAACACTTTCAGGAAAATCGTTGACCTCATAACCCATTTCTTTCAATACGCGAATTAATTTTAAGAGGTTTTCATTCGTTGTTTCGAGCCAGAAATCCACATCTGCAGAATGACGTTGATACCCATGAAAATTAACTGCACCGCCCCCAACCATAAGCATTCTAACATCATGCTTGTTGCAGAGCTCAAGAAAAGTTAAAATATTTGAATCCCAATCGTCTAGCATTTTTTCTTCAATTCTAAAACAAAATTACTTTTAGTTTCGGTACTTGCTTTCGTAGGGAATTTCAAAATTTGATTTGAAAGACGAATAAAGGCAATAAAACGGTTAACGGGACTCAAAGCTAAGAAGGCCTGCTCTTGTTGTTTATTACTTTCACTTTTTGACTGAAATTGAATTTCCATATAACTAAAGTATTCATTTTTGAACCAAGAAGCAAATCTTAAAACCAAGTTCTCTATACTAAATCTGATACAGCAACATTCCGATAGTAAAGTAGATAAACAATCCAACGATGTCATTTAGCGTCGTAACGAACGGACCGGTTGCTAATGCTGGATCTATTTTATAGTGATTTAACACTAAGGGAATAAGCGTTCCAAAGATGGCAGCGAATACGATTACGGTGAAAAGTGAAATACTAACAACTAATCCCAATGTAGAATTTTCGAAGTAATAGGCAATTCCAAATATAATTGACGATAGAATTAATCCATTTACAAGTGCAACAAGTGCTTCTTTAGAGAGTTTTTGCAATATACTTCCAAATTGATCATTTCCTTTAGCAAGCGATTGTACAACAATTGCCGAAGATTGTACACCTACATTTCCACCCATCGCTGTTATTAATGGAATAAAGAAAGCCAAGGCAGGAATTTGTGTAATCCCAACTTCAAAATTTGCAATTACTTGCGCACCTAATGTCCCACCCAACATAGCAATAATTAACCAAGGAATTCGGGCACGTGTAATTCGCCAAACACTAAAGGTCGATTCGATACGCTCAGAGATACCCGATGCCAATTGGAAATCTTTGTCTGCTTCCTCCTTGATAACGTCAACAACGTCATCTAAGGTAATTCGACCTACTAGTTTATTTTGCAAGTCAACAACCGGGACAGAAACCAAATCGTATTTCTCCATGACCTTGGCAACATCTTCACTGTCATCGGAAGTTTTTACCGATATGATGTTTTTACCTTGGTATAAATCAATGATTTTTGTCTTTGGAGAAGCGAATAGCAATCGTTTCAAGGAAAGTACACCAACAAGCTTGTTTAAATCATCAACAACATAAATAGTATAGACTTTTTCTACATCTTCCGCTTGACGACGCAATTCAACTAAACAACGGTCAACTGGCCAATCCAATTTCGCTTGAATGAACTCTTTCTGCATTAATCCACCGGCAGTGTCTTCATCATAGTTCAATAGATCTACAATGTCCTCCGCAGCTTCATCATCCTCCATGTGAGAAATGACTTCTTGGATTTTTTCATCTGATAAATCACCTAAGATATCGGCGGCATCATCTGAATCCAGGTTTTCAAGTTGGTCGGCAATTTCTTTGGAAGAAAGAGAAGCTAAAAAGCGATCTCGAACCTCTTCCTCTAATTCCATTAAAACGTCAGCTTGTACTTCTTCTTCTAATTGAAAATAGATGTATTTCGCCTGGTCGTTGGATAACTTATCTAGTATTTCAGCGATATCTGCGAAGTGAAGATCAAGTAAATTTTCGTTTATCCATAGAAGATCTTGTTCCTCAATTTTGGAACGAAGCAATTCAAGAAAATCTTTGGATAATTCGAAGCGCATAGCTTATTTTTTTTGCAAAGTTAGTGAATTCACTTTACAAGTCACTTTAATTCAGTATTATCAATTCTATAAAACGGTATATTTGGACCTTAAAGCAGAGACATGGATTATTTTGTAGCACATCTTTTAGAAGAATTTCATCTTCCATTGAAGAATCCAGTGCTTTTGTTTTCACTTTTACTCTTTATCATCCTCCTTTCTCCGATTTTATTGCGGAAAATGAAAATTCCATCCATCATTGGTTTGATTATTTCAGGTGTAATTATCGGCCCACACGCACTGGGAATTATCGGAATGAAAACAATGGAATCGGAGGGATCAATTAAGTTATTCTCTACCATTGGCCTTTTATATATCATGTTCATCGCAGGATTGGAGCTAGACATGAATGAATTTCGCAAGTACTTGCGCAAAAGTTTAACCTTTGGTGCCTTAACGTTCTTAATACCGATAACCTTAGGTTTTCCGATTTGTTATTATGGTTTAGGAATGAGTCAAACTGCTAGTTGGTTGACTGCGAGTATGTTTGCAACGCATACTTTAGTTGCTTATCCAATCATAAGTAAGTTCGGATTGACAAAGAATTCTGCTGTGGCGATTACGATAGGCGGCACGATCTTAACTGATACAGCCGTGCTGATTATTTTGGCAGTGATTTCAAGTTCAGCCCACGGTCAACTCGATGGCGCATTTTGGTTGAGATTAATCACATCCTTAGTGATTTTCTCAGGGATTATGTTTTTTCTTATTCCGAGAATTGCAAAATGGTTTTTCAGTAAATTGGAAAGTGAAAGTAATGCCCAGTTTATTTTTGTTTTATCTATCGTCTTTTTTGCAGCCTTTTTAGCGGAAGTAGCAGGTGTAGAGCATATCATTGGAGCATTTACGGCAGGGTTGGTATTGAATCGATTGATTCCACACAACTCCACATTAATGAATCGAATTGAATTTATTGGAAATGCCTTGTTTATTCCTTTCTTTTTGATTTATGTCGGAATGGTAGTAGACTATAAAGTACTATTTGATGGTACTTGGTCGCTTATCATTGCAGGTGTTTTAACATCTTTCGCCATTTTCAGTAAATGGTTGGCCGCTTTTGTTACGCAACTAATTTTTAAAATGTCGGGAACTGAGCGACAAATCATTTTCGGTTTAAGCGCTTCTCATGCTGCTGCAACATTGGCAATTATTATGGTGGGATATGAAAATGAAATTCTAGGGATTAAAATCGTAAACGCTACAATTTTGTTGATTTTAATTACTTGTATGACTGCTTCATTTGTCACAGAAAATGCAGGAAAAAAACTTTTAATAGAATTGGCTGATAAAGATGATTCTGTGAATGAAACCAAGTTGCGTAATCAACATTTATTGTTAGCCATTAATCAATTGAAAGGAAATGAAAGGCTGTTAGATTTTTCGATATTGATTACCAATCGAAAAGTATTCAATCCTATTTCTGTGGTGAGTGTTTATCCGAACGACGAAATGGCTGAAAGAATGATAAAGGGCGCACGCCGCCATTTGGATGATATCATCAAGCATTTTTCTGGAGGAGAATCCAAGGTGAATACAATTGCGACGATTGATCATAATCTTTCGAGCGGAATTGCGCGTGTTTCAAAAGAACTAGTAGCAGACATAGTTGTAATCAATGACAGTCAAAATATTAATTTACTAAAGCGCATTGTTGGTGATGATCGAGATCATTTATTATCAGTATGTGATAAAACTATCTTTTTCTGTCAATTAAACCGTCCTTCGGCAGCCTACAATAAGATTGTTGTGATTTGTCCAAAATTGGCGGAATTAGAAATGAGTTTCATTGAGTGGACAGAACGAATTATTCGATTAGGAAGAGAGTTAAATATTCCTATTGATCTTTATGCAACCACATCTACCTATGAAAAATGGGGAAAAATTGCAGAATCACGCAGATATGCTGGACACACAAAATTGTATGAAATTGAGGAGGTAGATGATTTCTTTATTTTACATGGTAAAAAATCGAATGATAATTTAATGATATATTGTTCAGCAAGAAGCGGAGGAGTTTCCTATTCTTCATCTGTAGATTCTTTTCCAACTAAATTGGAGAAAGGCTACGTGGATAATGATCAGATATTGATTTACCCATCTCAAAATCAAATGGATAATTTGTATGTGAATTATGAAGAATTTGATTCAAATGCAATTTCAGCTGGGATGGAGAAAATTCAGCGACTTGGTAAGGAAGTGAAAAATATTTTTAAGAACGATAAGGATTAATTTTTACACTTAATAGTGCATAAAAGAAGGCGAATAGTGTTACTCCGGTTTGCGTTTCCAAGGTGTCTTCAATTAGGAAGGTGGAACAGGCAATCAAAATAAATACAAAGGCAAGCGGGTGATTTAACTGAAGACTTGTTTTGAGGTAAAATGTAATCAACCAACCAAACAGTCCTATTCCAATTATTCCAAAGGTAATCCATACTGTTAAATAAGTATTGTGCGCTCGCAACCTATTTTCCTTCCCTAAAGGGGAATTGTCTCGGTCATATTGTTTGTCAAAAGCGACTTGTGTGTCTCCGGTTCCAACACCAATTACCCAATTTGTTTTAACGATTTGCCATCCTGTTTTCCAGTATTCGATTCTTTGTAGCAAAGAATGACCATTTGGATCAATGTTGTTTTGAATTTGAAAACGAATTCCACTAATTCGAGCTAAAATACCTGATTTTGTATCATTGATATCTGCATTGCCATTTTCAATGTTTAAGATATCTGATTTTTGCAGTTGCTTAAAATCATGAGCGTCTTTTTTCAATCCCATCGAGGTCATGTAGCGCATTAATGTGTAGCGAAGAATTTGACCTTTTTTATCCTTACCATCGTAATCGAAAGTGGAAACTTTATTCCACTCTTCTCTCAATTCTAACTCACATAGATTTACAAATATGTATTGCCCATTTGGATGTTGACTGCCCAATGTA
>JBIIKG010000204.1:0-5111 GCA_044233275.1 Crocinitomicaceae bacterium
AAATAAGGAGACGTTTCATAATTCTAGTTTGATTAAAGCAAGACTTATAATGTGAATAAATAGTTGCATTTGGGGATAAAAGTTCCGAAAATGAACACGGTAAAGTTAATTATATAAGTTAGTTTTGCAAGGCATTAACAAAGCAGTTTTATGGAAAATATTGAATTGGAAAAAGTAGCTTCTCAAGTGAGACGTGACATTGTTAGAATGGTTTCAGCGGTTAACTCTGGTCACCCAGGTGGTTCGCTTGGTTGCGCTGATTTTTTAACCGTTTTGTATTTCGACGTTATGAAGCACATTTCAGCGAATTTTTCTATGGAAGCCAAAAATGAAGACGTGTTTTATTTGTCAAATGGGCACATTTCCCCAGTTTGGTACAGTGTTTTGGCGCGCAGTGGATATTTTCCGGTTGCTGAGTTGAGTACTTTTAGAAAACTTTCAAGTCGTTTGCAAGGTCATCCATCTACCGATAAAAAATTACCGGGTGTGAGAATGGCTTCTGGTTCGTTGGGACAAGGATTGTCAAACGCGATAGGAACAGCACAAGCTAAAAAATTGGACGGCGATAAGGCTATCGTTTATACATTACATGGTGACGGTGAGCTTCAAGAGGGTCAAATTTGGGAAGCAGCTATGTATGCAGCAGCTTACAAGGTAGATAATTTAATTGCCACAATCGATTTTAACGGTCGCCAAATTGATGGTGACACTGAACAAGTGCTTTCTTTAGGGAATCTTGAGCAAAAGTGGCAAGCTTTTGGTTGGGAAGTCTTACACATGGATGGTCACAATATGGCTGATATCCGTGCCACTTTGTCAAAAGCTAAATCAATGATTGGAAATGGAAAACCAATTGTAATTATTATGAAAACAGAAATGGGTCAAGGAGTTGATTACATGATGGGATCACATAAATGGCATGGTGTTGCACCAAACGCTGAGCAATTGGAAAATGCCTTGTCGCAATTAGAAGAAACATTAGGAGATTATTAATTTGAAGTTTTTCATCCTCATAGCATTTGTCTTTTTTGGATCTGGGTTTTTTGCTCAGGAACAGCTGACCAGAATATTATTTATTCTTGATGCTTCCAATAGTATGAACGCAAAGTGGGATGAACAAACAAGAATCGAGGCGGCAAAAGATCTATTAGCAAAAGCTGTTGATAGTTTAAAAGATGTTCCGAATTTAGAAATTGCTTTACGTGTATATGGTCATCAATCTCCAATAACTGCAACCTATCAAGATTGTAATGACACCAAGTTGGAAATTCCTTTTGGACCTGCAAATCATGATAAAATCAAATACCGGATAAAATCAATTCTGGCAAAAGGTACAACCCCTATTGCTCGATCTTTAGAAGCTGCAGCTGAAGATTTTCCAGATCAAAATTCTCGAAATATCATTATTTTAATTACCGATGGATTAGAGGCATGTGACAATGATCCTTGTGTTATCGCTAAAAAACTGAAAGATAAAGGTGTAAAAGTTACGCCTTTCGTAATTGGTTTGGGAATGGATTTATCCTACCTCGATAAATTCAATTGTATCGGTCCTTATTTTGATGCCGAGACAAAAGATGCATTTCGAAATGTATTGAAGAATGTAATTACCAAAGCACTAGTCAATACTACGGTGCAAATTAACTTGAATGACATTCAAAAAAGTCCAAAAGAGACGGATGTTACTATGTTCTTGTATGAAGCAGGAACAAAAAGATTGCTCTATACATTTGTGCATACAATTAATCGTTTTGGGAATCCAGATACATTAATTATAGATCCGAAGTATAAGTATGATCTTGTCGTGAACACACTTCCGAAATTGGAGAAAAAGAATATTGCTATTGTCAAAAACACGCACAATACTATCGTTGTTGATGCTCCTCAAGGTTTCATTAAAGTAAGATTTACGAATTCAACGAAGCCATATCAAGTTCAAGCTCGAATTATGCAAACAAATAATCCAGCTACATTGAATGTTCAAAGTATGAATTCAACAGATAAGTACTTGGTGGGTAAATATGATGTTGAGGTATTGACACTTCCGAGGACATATTTAACGCTAGAAGTTAATCAAAGCAGTACTGCTTATGTTGATGTATTGGCACCAGGATTTTTGACATATAGATCAGGAAACCTAGTCAGTGCGCAAGTGTTTATCAAACGAGAAGACAATAAATTAGAATGGGTATGTAATATTGATCCAACGCTCTTAACAGGAAGTTGGCAATTGCAACCAGGCGATTACAGAATCGTTTATCGACAAAAGAAATTGAAATCTTCTCTGTTCACAATAGAAAAAGAGTTTAGAATATATTCGAATAAAACAACATCAGTAAATTTATAACAATGATTGAAATAGAAGTATTTGGCAAAAAAGACACACGATCTGGATTTGGTGAAGGATTGGCTGAATTGGGAAAAACAAATAAAGATGTAGTTGCCCTTTGTGCCGATTTAACAGGTTCTTTGAAAATGGATGCTTTTAAGGCTGAAAATCCTGAACGCTTTTTTCAAGTTGGGATTGCAGAAGCAAACATGATGGGAATGGCAGCTGGAATGGCAGTTGGTGGAAAAATTCCATTTACTGGGACTTTTGCTAATTTCTCTACAGGTCGCGTGTATGATCAAATTCGTCAATCAATTGCCTATTCGAAAAAGAATGTAAAAATCTGCGCGTCACATGCTGGACTCACACTTGGAGAAGATGGAGCAACACATCAAATTTTGGAAGATATTGGCATGATGAAAATGTTGCCAAATATGACAGTAATTGTGCCTGCTGATTTTAATCAAACAAAACAAGCAACAATTGCTATTGCGGATTTTGAAGGACCAGTTTACTTGCGTTTTGGGCGTCCTTCTGTTCCAATTTTCACTAAAGCAGATGCCAAATTTGAAATTGGAAAAGCAGATACAATTATTGAAGGTAAGGATGTCTCAATTATCGCTTGCGGTCATTTAGTTTGGAAAGCAATCGAAGCTGCAAAGGAACTTGAAGCGAAAGGTATTTCTGCTGAAGTAATAAACATGCACACGATTAAACCGTTAGATGAAAAAGCAATTTTAGCATCATTGGCCAAAACAAAATGTGTCGTTTCAGCAGAAGAACATATGATTAATGGTGGTCTTGGTGATTCAATCGCACAAGTGTTGAGCAGAAACACACCATGTCCACAAGAATATGTAGGAGTGAATGATTCATTCGGTGAAAGTGGTACACCAGAAGAATTGATGGTGAAGTACAACATTGATACAGCTGACATTGTGAAAGCTGCTGAAAAAGTGATTGCTCGAAAATAACAATATATTTTACTGTTTTAGCTGGATTGATGAATCAACAAAAGACATTCTTGAGTAGGTTAGGCCAGACAAGTCCTTTTCCCTTCATGCTTGACATAGATCGAGCTGAAGGGATTTTTATTTACGATAAAAGCGGCAAGTCATATATGGACATGATTGCTGGGGTAGCGGTGAATAATATAGGACACAATCACCCGAAGGTTGTTGATGCACTAAAAACACAAATCGATCGTCATTTACATGTAATGGTGTATGGTGAGTTCATTCAGGATGCGCAATCAAATTTTGCTACAACATTGACATCTTTATTACCGGAACAGCTAAATTGTGTTTATACGGTTAATTCAGGTACAGAGGCAAATGAAGCTGCCCTAAAATTAGCAAAGCGAGTAACAGGAAGGTCTGAATTGGTTTCTTTTCGTGGTTCATATCATGGAAGTACGCATGGTTCATTGAGTGTTTCTGGAAATGAAGTGAAGAAAATCGCTTTTCGTCCGCTATTACCCGATGTGCGTTTTTTACAATTCAATTCAATTGTTGACTTAGACCAAATCACTTCACGAACGGCTGGTGTAATCATTGAAACAGTGCAAGGCGATGCCGGAGTTAGAATTCCAACAAGAGAATTCTTAAAAGCACTTAGAGCAAAATGTGATGAGGTTGGAGCGCTGTTGATATTTGATGAAATTCAATGTGGAATGGGACGAACAGGGAAGCTTTTTGCTTTTGAACATTTCAATGTTATACCTGATATATTGACCTTAGGAAAAGCGTTAGGAGGCGGAATGCCAATTGGAGCGCTTGTTTCTTCAACTGAAAACTTGAAAGAATTTACCTATAATCCAATGTTGGGTCACATTACTACTTTTGGTGGACATCCTGTAATTTGTGCAGCTGGAAATGCAGCTTTGGAGGTGATGCGTGATGAATTGGATTTTTCAGAAGTGAATCGCCTAGGCGCTTTACTCGAAGAATTAATCGGCGCAAATGAAGAAATTATTGCGATTCGAAGAATTGGGATGATGTTCGCTTTTGATATGGTTTCTGCAGAAAGAGTTGAAAAAGTGGTTATGAAATGTATGGAGAAAGGACTGCTTAGTTTTTGGTTTTTATCGCATCCTTACAGTTTTAGATTATCTCCACCGCTCACAATATCAGAAGAAGAGATTCGCTTAGCTGCTTTAATTATTAATCAAGTAATTGAAGAAACGAAAGCTTAGCGAGGGAATATTTCCGTATATTTTTCATGTAATACACTCATAATTTTATGAGTAGAGCCCGTATTTTCTTGTACAATCTTCATCGATTTCAAGGCTAAATAATCAAGTTGACCTTCTATATTATTTATTGTTTCGATAACTTCTTTTGACGTGCTAACACTGAAACCAATTCCTTTTCGTATAAACATATTTGCTTCTGGAAATTTTGTATGAATTGGACCAAAAATTATAGGCATACCATAAACTGCTGGTTCAAGAATGTTGTGCAAATTACCAGAAAAACCACCTCCGATATAAGCAATTTTACCATATTGAAAAGCACTTGTTAAATGTCCAATGGTATTAAGGAGAAGGATGTTTTTCGTAGCATCTTTTTCTAAACAATCAGTATATCGAATAGTTAACCCAGATAATTGATTTTCGATTGAATCAACATGTTTTTCATCGATATTGTGCGGAGCAATAATAAACTTATGTTCAGAGTGCTGCTGCAAGTAAGGGAAAATTACCTTTTCATCATCTGGCCAAATGCTACCTAGTATAATAGCTTTTTGTCCTTCTAAAAAAGATTCAATTATTGAATTACTG
>JBIIKG010000205.1:0-5085 GCA_044233275.1 Crocinitomicaceae bacterium
CTATTAGAACCCAGCTTAGTTGTGACTTTTTTATAAATCATTAATTGATCAAAAGTCATGCGATTAGATTACCTAAAAACGACCAAGCAGGTCGCTAAAATGCTAGGGTGCACAACCCGAAATGTTGCCTTACTTGTTAAGAGCAAAAAATTAAATCCAATCAAGGTATTGGAGAATGGTTCATTCTTATTCAATACAAAGGATGTGGAGTATTATCTTCTAAAACTCCAAAACCATGAATAAGCCACAAATCCAATTTATTCAATTCAGTCCTGAAGATTTAAAAGAATTGATTTCTCAAAGCGTAAATGAGGGACTAAAGGAGCGATTTAACACACTTTCTAATCATCAAAAGGAAAACCCAAAAGATGAGGTGAAAGAATTCATTACACGCAAGGAAACCGCTAAACTTTTTAATGTTAGTCTAGTGACAATTCACGAATGGCAAAACAACGGTATTCTAAAAGTCTATAAGATGGGAAACCGTTCTTTTTTCAAATACTCCGAATTACTAGAAACACTTTATAATTCTAATCGTTCGTAGTTATGGAGGGAAAAAGTAAAGGGAGTGTCAAATCGAACACTCCCAAAGAACCGCGTGTCAATGGTTCAAAATCTTCAAACCAAAGATACAAAAATCTATCGTGGAAATATCAATTTAAACTATTGGATATTGAATTTAGTAAAGGATGTTTTACAATGAAAACAATATCTCTCAAACTAGATATTGACCGCGCTAACATTTGTCGTTACATTGGTAAAAGACGAAAGGAAAACAAAATCTATTTAGTGAAATACGATGTTTGTCCAATTACCAAAACTAAGGGAGTAGGATTTTATACAACTGATTTCAATTTGTATTCACAATTTAAAACCTTGAGTAATGGTAAATAAAGAAACACCCTACAATCATTTTAAAAGGTTGTCAATTGCTCACGTTAAAAGTGCAATACTCACAAAGAAAAACTTGTTTGATTTTAACGATACTGTAAAGCATAGAGATTTTGCTTCAGAACGTTTCAAATGTGTTATAGATGCAATTGCTTACATTGATTCTAAACCTTTGTTAAACAATGACTATTTTAAGTATTTGAATAGCTTCATAACTCACAAGAAAAAGCTAAATGAAAAGTACTTCAAACATGATTTAGTAAAGCTAAATCATTACTATGAAAGAGCCGAAAAAGAAAGTACAAATCCATTTCATATTTCAAATTATGAAAGCTACGTTCTCTTTATGTTTCTCAAAATGTTTGGACACTACGAATCTAATGATGATTTGATTTTTAACGTCACCAAAAAAGACAATAGAGAATACAATCCATTAACAAAAATTCCTAGTGTACTTCGTGGAACGTTACCTTTTGAAGTTAAAGAATACGACATTAAAAGAGCGTTTCCCTCATTCATTGACATTGAATTAAATAGTAATTACAGTTTGGATATTTATGACAAAATAAGCAAGTCAAACTTTGCAAGGTATTTGAATTCAAACGTCACTACCAATATCTCTATTGAACAAGCCAGAAAGGAGTTAACAATAGTTTACAATGGGAAAACAAAAAAGGTTCTAACAGATGAACGATTCAATGAAAAGGGACGCGCCTTTAAAGATTTCGCTAAATATGAAAGTGAGTACATTCAGAAATTTGTATTTGAAAACAACCTGACAAACTATGTACGTTTGCATGATGGAATCTTCGTTTTGAAAAATGTAGAATGTATGAATACGACATTCGGAAAAGTTGAATTTTCTATAAAGGAATGTATCAAACCAAAGATTGAAAACAAAACGCTATCATTTTACGAAACTGATTTTTTAGGACGCATACAAACAAGTCAATCGAAGTATGCAGACTTCTTAAAACAAGAAAATTTTATTCGTATAACTTCAGTTGATGATAAGATTCAATTGCTTAAAAACACGAACAATGTTATTGACTTTTTCAATCACAAAACTGATATGGTTTCTTTTTTAGAAAGTGAGATTAATGAGAGTGTTTGTGATGGGGTGCGTAATTCAATAGCAAGGGACAACGCAACTATTTTAATGCAGTCTTATGCATTGTTAGAACCTATTGAACTTGAGTACTACAAAGACAACAAAACTAGGTTTGGTTTACCTTTTTTAAATGGATTTTTCTACTTTGATAATTTAGATCAAATTGTCATTAATCGAAAAGACTATTCCGAAGTAAAGGGATTCTTTTCTCCTCATCAAACACAAAAAAGAACCTTTGAATATACCAATGAAATAGGGAATTTTGAAATATTAATACAAAGAATATCAACTGGAGTTAAAGAATTCAATCCAAAAGAGGAGGGGCAATTGAATACTGTTAATGCTTTCAATTCAATGATTGGTTATTTATCACACAACTACAAATCATTGACTGAAAGTCCATGTATCGTTTTAACAGATGAGGGTGCAAATGATGAAAACCGAAATGGTAGACGTGGAAAAACTCTTATTTCAATTGGTTTGCAAAATGTAACAAAAACTATAAAAAAAGGAGGTAATGAATTTGTAGCTGCATACATTCATAACTTTGCAGATTTAGACAAAAGTTACAACCTCTATTTATTAGATGATATCCCAGCTTCATTTAATTTCAATGATTTATACACCAATATTACTGGAGGGATAAACGTCCAACCCAAAGGAAAAAAAGGAGTAATGATTGAGTTTGAAGATAGTCCAAAGTTTCTAATTACTTCTAATTGGTTAATTCGATACGATGAGAAAAACGCATCTACAAATTCAAGGTTTATTGAGTACAAAGTAAAACCTTATTACAGTATTTCACACACTCCCAAAGATGAATTTGAACAAACCTTTTTTGAGGACTGGGATAATACGGAATGGAACAAATTCTATTCATACATTTTTCGATGCGTACATTCATATTTAAAGGATGGATTGAAACGAATTACTTATGACAAAACAAAGGACAACTATTTAGCATCATTCGGTTCTGAAGTGAAAGAAACTGAAATGGCTCGAATCATTGACATTCTAATTAATAGAAGAAAAGTTGATTCATTTAGTGTTTCTGAATTCATGCAACTTTATAATGATTATGAAAACAATCTTCGATTTGAAAAGCTATTTACACACAAGAACGCAAGGGATTTAATTACAATCTATTTAAAACACCTAAAAGATAATAGATTCATTTACAATCAAAATCATAAAAGATGGTTCAAAGAATGATTAATTACGGTTGAAATACGGTAGAATTACGGTAGAATTACGGTAGAATTCGTAGTGTGCATAATAGTTACACGGTTATTACGGTTATTTTAATATCATTTTTTAAAGTTGAAAAACAATACAACTATATTTCACCTAGTAGAAAAGTAATATTGATTTAACTGTAATAACCGTATTTTGATTAATCAACTTAATTCAAGTAATATTGTACTATCTGTTACGCGCGTGTGCGTATCTGTTTTTTAATATTTAATTTCTATTAATTTATAGAAGAGGTATTCATAATCGGACAAATCGGACACTATAAAAAAGAATATCTGGGTATCTGAACGCGTATAACAAAAGTTCAAGGTTATCTGTTACGCGTGTATCGTTTAAACAATACTTTTTTCAATGAATATTCCACTATCATAACGCGTGTGCGTGAATAGTTCGGTGGTATCTGTTACGCGTGTGGGTATTGATTAATAAATACTTTTTTAAATAATATATTACTATCTGTTACGCGTGTATTGAAATACTTCAGGGGTATGGACACGCACGTATGTAAATAATATATTGGTATCTGTTACGCGCGTGAAAGATTAATTAATTAAAACGAAAATTAATCATACATAGACTTTACGGCTATCTGTTACGCGCGTTATTAAACAACCTCATCAATAACTTTCTTAAGGCTCTAATGACACCAACCCACAAACCTATTCTTGAATCCATTAAGAAGTAAATTTTTTCAATCAAAAACCATCATCTGAAGTCGTTGGTATTTTTAGAATTTCTTTTTCAAAATTTGATAAATTAGAGGTAATACTTAATTTGAATTCTTGTATTAGTTTATAATTTCCCTTATAGATTCCTTTATTACATAGGGCTCTATCTTCTGCGAACCAACTGGAATAATAGGTTGAACGCGCGGATTGAGCCGCTGCATATTGAGTAGATGGAACATAAACATTACCATCATCAAAAAACTCTACTTTAATTTTATTATCCTTAACTTGAATTACCAATCTTATGTATTCACTTCTTGTGACCATGCCACCAGTATTTGTTATGATGTAATTATAAACAAGTTGATTTTCAGTTTCAGATACTAGAACCTCTTTTGAATTAACAAACTGCGTTGATGCCCAATTTTTAACTTTTATAACTAGTTGTTTTTGACTTGTAGAATCAACATTAATGACTTTGCTTATTATCAATTTGTCATCAATTGATTGAAAAATAGAATCCTTAGTTAAACAACCCTGTGCAACTGAATTCAATGAGATGCTTAAAATAAATAAAAGTAGTGCGTTTTTCATCTTCTTTGGTTTTCTGTAAATGTAGATTGAATTAATTGCTTTTCCTAAATTGTGGGGAGTATGTGGGGAAACAAAAAAGCCAAACCATTGATAAACAACGATTTGGCTCTTTCTTTTGTGACCTCAAGGGTCGAAAAATCAAACTTTTATAAAGAATTAAACACGCTAATTGATTGGGAGTTTACCACTCAAATAACGAAGGAAAAATAATAAAAATTAAATGAGAATAAATCTTCTAATGGATTTGTTGAATAAGTTTCTTAAAGCAAATCGACACATCAACTTCATTAGGGATTGGCCGATAAGCATAGGCGGAAAGTTCTGTTTGATAAGTGATTTTTAATTGAGCCCAAAGATTATCAAAATCATTTACCAATGGTGAATCAACAATTTGCTTGAACTGCCATCCCGATGGTTCATCGAATATTTGACGGTCATGCTCCACTATTTCTTCGAATCGTAGTTTAAAAGATTTGGAGCTAACAAATAAAGCACATTCCGTATTACTCATCAAGTAATAAAGATCATAAAAATGTCTGATTTTTTGAGAAACACTATCAATTGGAT
>JBIIKG010000206.1:0-5079 GCA_044233275.1 Crocinitomicaceae bacterium
TCGTACTTCTTTTGGGAATAATTGTTATGTCATCTTCCATCAATACGCTTATTCGTTCCGATTACTTCAAGAAAAAATTAGCTGAAAATGAAGAAAAAGGCAAAGTCATTCTTCCAACAATTATCGCATTAGTTGGTGTGTTTACTTTGTTCTCAGTAAATGATGTACACGCGTTTTCTTACATGGGTCCCGGTGAAGCGGAAGAAGGAATGCCATGGTTGAAAGTTGAAAACAGCGATTTGTATGCAATGGTTGTCGTCGATTTAATTTTAATAAGTGTACTTCTATACTTGAGAAGAATGTTTAAAGACTTCTTGGTAATGGTGCGACCTGAAAAAGCAAAAACAACTGTTGAAGAAGTTGCACCAGCATTAAAGAAATTGAACAAAATCTTAACAGATGTCGTTCCAATTGAAGAAGAGCAAACAATCTTAATGAACCACGAATACGATGGAATCCGCGAATTGGACAACAACCTTCCACCTTGGTGGGTTTGGGGATTCTATGCTACGATTATTTTCGCAGTAGTATACATCTTCAACTACCACATTCTTGGAACAGCAGATTTACAAGCACAAGAATATAACAAAAGTGTTGCTAAAGCGAAAAAAGAAGTGGATGCTTATTTGTCAAAAATGGCAATGAACGTAGATGAAACAAGTGCTACCGTGATGACAGAAAAATCTGACTTATCAGCAGGTAAAACATTATTCGAAATCAACTGTATCGCTTGTCATAATCCGAAAGGTGAAGGAAACATTGGTCCGAACTTAACAGACGACTTCTGGATCTACTCTCCGGATGTGAAAGACATCTTTAAATTAGTCAAGCTTGGAAACGCAAATGGAATGCCTGAACATGCTTCCAAATTGAATCCAATTCAGATACAGCAAGTGGCCTCCTTTGCGCTTTCTCTTCCATATGCAAAAGGAAAAGAACCACAAGGAAAAGAGTTCAAAAAGTAACCAATGTTACAGTAAAAGTCGCAATAACTCGCGACTTTTATTCTATAAACAATGCACGCAAAATGGATTACAATATAGAAGAGGAAGAAGCTTTTAGAGACCGAATAGCCACAGTAAATGAAGACGGAAAACGCATTTGGATATTCTCTAAAAAACCGAAAGGAAAGTTTTACAATAAAAGAAAACTAGTTAGTTATTTTCTGTTAGCATTTCTATTCGCCGCTCCTCATATTAAATTAGGTGGACATCAATTATTGTTATTTAATGTTCTTGAACCAAAGTTTATCCTTTTTGGAAAAGTTTTTTGGCCACAAGACATGTTCTTGTTTGCAGTTACTTTAATTGTTTCTGTTGTATTCGTAATCTTATTTACTATTATTTATGGAAGAATTTTTTGTGGCTGGCTTTGTCCTCAAACCATTTTCATGGAAATGCTATTCAGACGAATTGAATACTTAATAGAAGGTGATTGGACGTACCAAAAGAAACTAGATTCAATGCCGTGGAATCGGGAAAAAATCACAAAAAGGGTGATAAAACATTTCATCTTTTGGATTATTTCTTTTTTGATTGCCAACACTTTCCTTGCTTACATAATTGGATCAGACCAGTTAATTCATATCCAAACAGATCCGGTCGGTAAACATTTAGGTGGATTAATTTCCATTGCCGTTTTTACTACTGTATTTTACGGTGTATTTGCACGTTTAAGAGAACAAGTCTGTACAACTATTTGTCCTTATGGCAGATTGCAAGGCGTGCTTTTAGATCCAAATTCTATGGCTGTTGCCTATGATCATCAGAGAGGCGAAACGCGTGCGAAATTTAAAAAAGGAGAGGATCGAAAAGAGGCTGGGAAAGGAGATTGTATCGATTGTATGCAATGTGTATACGTATGTCCAACCGGAATCGATATTCGCAATGGAACGCAGTTAGAATGTATCAATTGTACCGCATGTATTGACGCATGTGACACAATTATGGATTCAGTTGGACAAGAAAAAGGCTTAATTCGCTTCGTTTCAGAAAATGGAATCAAAAACAGAACAAAATTTGAATGGACGAAACGAGTCAAAGCATATACCGCACTGCTTGTTGGGATGATGATTGTTTTGCTCTTTTTACTTGCAACACGAAAAGATTTTGAAACGCGAATTGTAAGACAACGTGGCACAACATTCCAAATGACGGATGACGGACGCGTTAGCAATATTTTTGAAATCAATTTGATCAATAAAACACAAATGAATTATTCTGTGAAATTGAAAATTGGATCAGGAGAAGGTGAAATTGAAACAGTTGTCAAAAAAATGATTTTGAAAAAAGAAGGAGCACTTAAAGAACGATTTATCGTTAAACTTCCGTTAAATGAAATTGAAAATGGGAAGAAAATTCTCCATATTCAAGTTCTAGGAAATGGGAAAGAAATTGATGTTGTCAAAACGAAATTTCTTGGTCCGTCATTATAAACTATAAATTGAAATTATGAATTGGGGAAAGGGAATAGTTATCGGAATGAGTTTATTCATGGCATTTATCCTAGTATTGGTTATCAGCTTAATGAGTCATAGTGTAGATTTGGAAAGCGAAGATTATTATCAACGTGAGATAAATTATCAGTCAGAGATAACAGCTATGAAGAAGTCAAATGGTCTGAATGAAAAAGTTGAAATGACTTCTATGAAGGATTACGTTTCTATTGTAATTCCCAATGATTTGAATTGTGATAATGTTGAAGTAATTTTGATTCGTCCAGACAATAAAGATTTAGATCAAACATTTAAAATCAACAACACAAAGTCCTATTTAATTGATAAAACGAAACTTGTCAAAGGTCACTACAATGTTGAAATTCGGTATCAAATTGAAGGAAGTGATTACATGCAAAAACAAACTATAATCATCTAAACGTGATGCAATCATTCATACTATATGGTTTTATAATTGGTTTGACTGCCAATTTACACTGTATTGGAATGTGCGGTCCCATCGCCATGGCAATTCCAGTCAATCGCAAAAACAATCTGACCATTCTTTCTGGAATTCTACAATACAACCTTGGAAGAGTATTGATTTATGTGCAATTGGGCATTATCGTAGGAGCAATTGGTATAACTGCTGAAACACTTGGTGCTTTGCAAATATTGAGCATCATTACCGGAGTATTTCTAATCGTATATGCATGGCGAAAGTATATTGGCAAAATTTTCGATTCAACTTTCCCAATGTTTGGGTTAAATTCCTTTGTAAGTAAAAACATAGGGAAAGTAATCTCTAGTAATCTACCATTCAAAAATGTATTTTTTGGAGCTTTAAACGGACTTTTGCCCTGCGGAATGGTATATGTAGGTTTGATGAATGCTCTAATTGCTGGTAGTCCTGGACAAAGTGCTTTGGCAATGATAGCTTTTGGTGTTGGAACATTGCCTGCAATGATTGCCGTGGGATTCGCCGCCAACAAAATCAATTCAATCTTTCGTCAACGAATCAATCTTTTAATACCATATATGCTCACAGTCGTTGGTTTGCTCATTGTGTTGAGAGGAATGAATTTAGATATTCCGTATATCAGTCCAAAAGTTAGCACTACGATAATTGATCAACAAACTAAAAAAATTGAAATGACCTGCTGTCCGTCAGGTGTCGCAAATGATATAAATCCCGAAAACTGCGAAAAAAAATAATTTCAACAAATTGATTGAACCAATACAAAAATGAAATGTAACAGTTCAAAATCTCAATCATATGAAAAAATTAGCAATGCTTTTTATTTGCCTTCTAGTTTCGGCACAGTGCATTTTAGCGCAAGCCATTGTCCCTCCTAGCCCACGTAAAATTCAAGTGGCAATCTTATTTGATACTTCAAACAGTATGGATGGATTAATTGATCAAGCAAAATCAAGAATTTGGACAATTGTCAACGACCTAAGTGGTTTGAGACATCAGGGAGCCGCTCCAACTGTTGAAATTGCACTTTACGATTATGGCAATTCAAGCTTGACCTCTGAATCCAACTACATTCGTAAACAACTTGAACTCACGTCAGATCTTGATATGATTTCCCAAAAATTATTTGGGTTAACGACTAACGGTGGAAACGAATATTGTGGAGCTGTGATTAGTTCTTCATTAAGTGAATTAAATTGGTCGTTACATCCACAAGATTTGAGAATGATTTATATCGCAGGAAACGAACCTTTTAATCAAGGTACAATTAATTACAAAGACGTTTGCGCAACCGCTGCATTGAGGGATATCCAAGTAAATACTATTTACTGCGGAAATTATGATCAAGGGGTTCGTGAATTTTGGTACGACGGTGCAAAACTAGGGAAAGGAGATTATTTCAATATTGATTCCGATAAAGCCATTGCACATGTTGTAAGTCCATATGATGACGCTATTAACACCTATAACGATTCATTGAACAGAACATATTATGGTTATGGATCACTCGGTTCGCAGCGCAAAATGTCACAAGTGGCAGAAGATAGAAATGCTGAATCTCAATCCATTTCAACGAAGGCCGAACGTTCAATTGCAAAATCAAAAGACAACTATAGCAATGCTTCTTGGGACTTAATCGATGCCATTAAATTAGAAGGAAAGAAAATTGAAGACTTGAAAGAAGATGAATTACCCGAAGAATTTAAAGGCAAAACAGACGACGAGAAGAAAAAATTAATCGAGCAAAAGGATTCTGAGCGTCAAGCTTACCAAAAGAAAATTAACGAACTGGCTTCAGAACGTCAGAAATATATTGATGAAGAGCGCAAGAAAAATACTGAAGCTGGAATAGAAGATGACTTTGGAACATCCGTTCAAAAAAGTATTCTTAAAAAAGCCAATGAATTAGGATACGAAAAAGAGAAAGTTAATTAAAAAACGCTTTGAACTAATAAAAGTCACCTTGAAGCATGACCAAAATCATATTTAAATACCTTCATGAAATTCATCTTTGTAGTATATGTTGGATATTTAAAATTATAGAAAAATGGAAGCTCAAGGAACAATTTACACACAGCATGAAGAAAATAAAGAATGGACAAGCAAATTGTCATTCTATAAAGATGAAATTAAAATTTTAACGGGTCGCATTGAAGAATTAGCCTCA
>JBIIKG010000207.1:0-5036 GCA_044233275.1 Crocinitomicaceae bacterium
TACACTATACTTTCATAGACTGATTCGATATTTTGAATTACTTCTCCTTCGGTAAATCTTAAAATATGGTAACCAAGTCCTTTTAGTTTTTCTTGTCGGTAAAAATCATATGCTGGTTTTCGATAATGAGAATTCCCATCAATTTCAATTATCAAATTCAGTTCTGAGCAAAAAAAATCAACAATAAAATTATCTATTGGTCTCTGACGCTTAAACCCAAAACCTAATTTTTTGCGAGATAATAAAGCCTTCCAAATATACTTTTCTGCTTTTGAAACAGATTCTGTACGCAGTTCTTGTGCATATTCTTTTAGAGTTTTGTTGTAGTGATTGTTCATTCTTAAAGCATTATCTTTTTAAATTACGATTTATTTTTGAAATATTTAAAAGAAATCAATTTTGCAGAGGCATCCTCCCCCTTAATCCCCCTCCAAAGGGGGAAACAAAAATCTTCCGAAATCAAAAAGTGACTTGAGTATCATAATCAATGTGCCTTGAGTTCTCCCCCTTCCGCCGCGGCGGGGGGAGACAGAATCATCCGAAATCAAAAAGATATTTTAAACTATTAACATTTTGATGAAAAGCAACTTATCTTTATCCTAATTAAAATAACTATGACATTCTTTCATCGTTCCTATCCCGAATCACCAAATTGGTCAGCTAAACTATTAACGATTGTTTTAGTAGTCATTGCATATATACTTATTGGTCAACTGCCATTGTTATTGCACATGGGTTCGCTTGGATTATTAAATCCAGAAGCAGAATTCGATACCCATTCATTGGCTGCCGCAATTGGATTTAATACCTTTTTGGTTTATTTGATTTTACCTTTTGTATTTGCATTTATTACCCTTTTGCTTTGTGTGCGATTTATTTTAAAAAAGCCTGTTTTGTCCATTTTTACAATGCGTACCAAACTCGATTTCAAGCGTGTATTGGTTGGATTTGGAGCTTGGGGGATCTTATTAGCCGTTTTTTTGTTGATTGGTATTTATTCGAGCGACAAATTGTCGTGGAACTTTAATCCGGAAACATTTTTTCCTTTATTGATTATCGCGTTAGTGTTAATTCCTATTCAAACAACGTGTGAAGAAGTACTTTTCAGAGGATATTTATTTCAGTTGATTGGGGCGCGATTTAAACAAGGTATTTTTCCAGTAATATTCACTGGGATTTTATTCGGATTGGTTCATGGTTCGAACCCGGAAATTGCAAAAATTGGTAATATTTTATTGCTTTATTATATCTCAACAGGCTTGTTTTTGGGGATGATTGCATTAATGGATGACGGTTTGGAACTTTCAATGGGGTACCATGCAGCGAACAACATTTTTGCTGCCTTGATTGTAACAAATGATTGGCAGGCTTTTACTACAGATGCGCTTTTCATCGATCATAGTGCACCAGCGTTTGGTCTCGATAGTTGGTTGACAATTCTCGTTTTACAACCACTTTTATTGCTGATTTTTGCCAAAATTTATAAGTGGAAAAATTGGAAAGTACGTTTACTAAGTGAAGATTCATCAATGAATATTGAGGATTAGTTAAGCACCTATCTTGATTATTCAATTAGTTTGAAAAGTACTTTCTTTGTTCCCCTTCAAAGCACGGTCTAAGATAAAATTTAGTAGCTTTATCCACTTGAACAATCGAGCATGCTTGAAGTAAAAAACATTTCAAAATCCTTTTATCGTAAAATCGCTTTAGATGATGTGTCTTTGCACGTTAATCAAGGGGAGATATTTGGATTGCTGGGACCAAATGGTGCTGGTAAAACGACCTTGATACGCATCATTAATCGAATCATTGAGCCAGATAGTGGTCATGTTCGTATAAATGGTGATTTGATGACGCAAAAGCATTTGGCTCAAATTGGCTATTTGCCTGAAGAAAGAGGCTTGTATAAAACGATGACAGTTCAAGAACATGCTATTTTTCTTGCACGATTGAGAGGTTTATCAAAGGCAGATGCAAATCGATTGTTGGACCAATGGTTGGAGAAATTTAATATTGGTGATTGGCGTAAAAAACGAATCGAAGAATTATCGAAAGGTATGGCGCAAAAAGTACAGTTCATTTGTACTGTCTTGCATGAACCAAAATTGTTGATTTTAGATGAACCATTAAGTGGTTTTGACCCGATTAATGTAGAGTTAATCAAACAAGAGCTGATTGAGATGAAGGCGAAAGGGAAAACAATAATTTTGTCTACACACAACATGAAAAGTGTTGAAGAGATTTGTGATCGGGCAGCCTTAATTCATCAAGCAAAGAAAATTGCAGAAGGAAGTATTTCCGAATTGCAAGAAGCGAAGAAAGCTGGAATTTATGCGGTGAAATTTAGAGGAAACATGATTGCTTTTGTCAACGCCCTGTGGACCGGATTTGAAGTTGTAGATAAAGATATTTTAGGTGATGACCGTTTTGTTGTACGGGTAAAAATGCGCGGTGATAATTCGTTCGAAGACTTGTTGAAAGTATTAATTGGACAAGTAAAAATTGAAGCAGCATGGGAGGTTCTACCATCGATGCAAGATGTGTTTATTGATTTAGTGCAAGGAAAAAAGGAGGTAACAGATGTTCAATAGTGGATTAATAGCACTTCGAGAATTAAAGGAGCGAATTGCAACGCGCTCGTTCATCCTAATGTCCATCATGGGACCTTTGGTCATTTTATTGATTACGTATTTGCTTTTTACCTACGGGGGAGATGGAAAACAACGTTGGAGAGTTTTAATTGCCGATCCAGCAGGAATCATGGAAAATAAGATCATGGCGAATGAAGACAATGCAGTTTCGTATTCTTTTGCAGATGATTATTTGGAAATGGAAGAATTCCGCGATGGGAAACGCTTTCAGGAATTCGATGCCTTAGTTGAAATCAACGAGAAAGTACTATCCAATAAAACAGTTTTCGTTTTTTATAGAGACAAACCTGCGGTGCGCATGCAAACACGAATACAGTTTCAAATTGAGCGACGAATAGAGGAGAGGATGGTAGATCAATTTACAGACCTTACCGTTCCTGAGTTCCGAAAGATAAAACAACCACTCAATGTCGCATTTCGAAATGCAAACGACCCAATGGATGAGTCTTCGGATAAACGTGGGTGGGTAGGTTTTTTCTTTGGTACCTTAATTTTCACGTTTATCTTTCTCTTTGGAATGACAATTTTGAGAAGTGTCGCCCATGAAAAGAGTAATAGAATTGTGGAAGTATTATTGGCGTCTGTAAATCCACGTCAGTTGATGTTGGGTAAAATTATGGGGATCGGAGTCGCAGCCTTTATTCAATTTGTCATTTGGTGTTTTGTCATTGGATTTGGCTTGTATTTCATGCGAGAATTCTTGTTTATAGATGCCTTAGATGCTTCAAAAATGGATATGGTACAGATGACAAAGGATGTTCAAGAACAATCCTCATTTGATCAACTTTTCGCAGCAAGAGAATACAATGAATTCGTTGAGTTAATATACGAGCGTGTGCAGTTTAGCACGATGATTACTTATTTCCTGTTATTCTTTATTTCAGGTTATTTCTTTTATGGAGCATTGTTCGCGGCAATTGGAGCAACTTCTGGTTCTGAAAATGATGGTCAACAGTTTGTTTTACCGCTGATATTTTTATTGTGTTTAGCTTTGTATGCTGGATACTTTACCTTGCTGAATCCAGATAGTTCAACGGTAGATTGGTTACAATATTTGCCATTTACCGCTCCAGTTGTTGTAATGGTGAAATTAGCGCAAGGATATGCTCCAGGGGAAGGATACCAATTGTACTTATCACTGATCATTTTGGTAATTAGTGCAGTAATTATGTTGTTTATTGCTGGACGCTTGTATAAAAATGGTATCTTACAGTTTGGACATCGGATCCGTTTGACAACTTTATTCAAGTGGCTTAAGAAATCATAATGCGAAAAGCGGTAATTGACCTTGGTACTAATACCTTTAACTTACTCATTGCAGATGTAAGCGAGCATTCTTTTGAAATGATTCATTCAGAAAAAGAAGGTGTAGCACTAGGAATGGGAGGGATAAACGAAGGCAAGATCGCTCAAGATGCGTTGGAAAGAGGTTTAAAGGCCTTGGCACATTTCAAAGAAGTAAGCGAACGCTTTCAAGTTCAAGAAATCAAAGGAATAGGCACTTCAGCATTGCGAGATGCAGCGAATAGTGCGGATTTCTTGGAACAAGTTTATAATCTACTTGGGATTCAAATTGAGATTGTTTCAGGCGAAAAAGAGGCTGAATTGATATACAAAGGTGTCAAATTGTCGTATGATTTTAGTCGGCCAGGAGTAATTATGGATATTGGAGGAGGAAGTACTGAATTCATTTTTGCCGATTCGAAAGGGGTGAATGATTTGATTAGTTTGAATATTGGCGTCTCCCGAATTTATCAGCATTTTACATTTCATGATCCTTTAAGTGCAGCGGATATTGTGAACATCGAGAATTGGTTAGAGGACAATTCCAAAGGATTTTTCAATAACAAGCAAGAGGATATTTTAATAGGCGCATCTGGAAGTTTTGAAACTTTTTACGAGTTAGTACATAGTGTTCCATTTCCTGAAAAGCTTCATTCAGTTGAAGTTCCTTTTGTTGAATTGATGGATAGTTTAGAGTCAATCATTTCATCTACACAAGCTGAACGGGATGTCAACCAATGGATCGTTCCAATTCGAAAAAAAATGGCCCCAATTGCTGCGGTTAAAACGCGTTGGGTCATTCGAAAACTGGACGTCAAAAATGTAATTATTTCACCTTGTTCGTTGAAGGAAGGAGCATTTATGTGATTTCATTTCTTGAGAAGATCATCAAGCGCGTTGCCTAGATTTGGAAATTTAAATTCATATCCTTCATTCATAAGATTTTCAGGAATAACCCATCTACTTTTGAGTAATAATTCAGCTTCAGTTTGAATAATAACAGCACCAAATTTCAGCATGTTTTCACCGAGGGGAAGTCCAAATTTCATTCCTGTTTTTTCACGTAGCAAGGATGTCAGTTCTTCATTTTTGATAGGATTA
>JBIIKG010000209.1:0-5031 GCA_044233275.1 Crocinitomicaceae bacterium
CTGAGATTCTGCCTGTACCATTAATCGTGAGTGCGCCATTCACTTCAACAGCAACAACGCCGCCTGTCGATCCATTCCAAGCTGAAGGCACAATTGAGGTATTTGTATTGACTGTTAAATTATTAATTCTTGGAATACGCACAATTTGCACTTTTCCAGCTGTATTATACGAATTCACAAGATTACATTGCAACGTGATGGATGTTGTTCCACCCACGGCTCTAACCTCTGCCTGCTCAAATTTACCTGCATTGTTTGGGTTTAACACTTGTCCCCACTCATTAATAAAGTTCTGCCACAAACCATCATACGTATGATCAAAAGGTGTTGTATAATTACCACCAAAACCAACTGTTGGAGTATTATCAATATCCATGTAAGCGCCTTGCATTTGGATAATTAAGATTAAATCGCCAGGAGCTAAAGGAGCAGACAGTACTACATTGGTCATAGCATTATTCGCTACAGTTATTGTATTCGCACCAGCAACTGCATTTGTAGATAAGGTGGTGTAGGTATTTACAACGGTATTCAAGGCTCCCGGAGCATAATCCGAATTTTTTCCACGCTGAGCGTTCGTAGTAAATGGAAGGATGGCTATTAGGAGGAGAGATAGCCTAAAAATTCCTAGTTTCATAGTTTTGTAAGTTTCACAGTTCTAGACGAAAATAATCATAAAATAGTTGGCTCTAAACATATTTATTCGTGATTTGCAAAACGATATCTGCAACAGCCGGACAAATCTCCGTATTCTTCACTGTCAAATCCAGTATTTGGTGCATGTTTTTTCTATCGGTATGCGGGTATTCACGGCATGCTAGCGGGCGAAATTCGTAGATATCACATTTGTTATCGCTTCCCAGAAAAGCACAAGGAGAAGATTGCAGCACGTAGTCCTTTTCTTCATCCATTTTCAAGTAATTTTTAACGAATTCATTTTCCTTCATGCGCAAATTTTTAGAAATGCGCTTGATGTCTATATCACGAAAAATTGGACTAGTAGTTTTGCAACAATTAGCGCATGTTAAGCAATCTATTTTTTTGAATGCTTCGGTATGCAGTTGCTGAAAATTTGCATCTAAATCTTTCGGTTTTTTTGCGGCTATTTTCTTAACTACTTTGCGAATTGTCTCTTTTTCTGCGTTCGCTTTTTCCAGCTTTTCTGCTAATTTCGGATTCAAACTGATTCTAAATTAAAAGGTTTGTCGCTCACATTGAAGTAAGCTTTATATATTTATGACGAATATAAAAAAACATGGAGAAATTTGACCTAATAGTTATTGGTGGAGGACCAGCTGGATATGCAGCTGCAATGCGCGGAATCGACTTTCAAAAAAACGTTTGTTTAATTGAGAAAGACAAGGTGGGCGGCGCTGGTGTTTACAATGGAGCCTTATCATCTAAAACGCTATGGGAAATCTCAAACAAAGTTTCAAATATCAATGATACCATCGTTTCTGAAGGACGTTCACCCTTCTATCTTTCATGGAGTGAAGTGAGAAAAACATTGGCTGAAGCAATTTTTGAACGAAAGTTTCAGTATTCATGTCACATCAAGTTATTGCAGACGGAAACGATGAATAAACTATTGCATTACGAACGAGGCAGTGCGTCGATGGTGAGTGCAAATGAAGTGAAGATAATACACGAAGGAGAAGAGAAAATTATTTGGGGTGAGAACATCGTTCTTGCAGCTGGAAGTCGACCTCGAAAAACAGCCGATATTCCTGTGGACGAAAAAATCATAATGACCAGTGATGGAATTGATCAAATAGAGGATTATCCGAAGAGTTTAGTGATTGTAGGAGCTGGTGTCATTGGTTGTGAATACGCAACCATATTTTCGAATTTCGGAAAAACCAAGGTATATATCATTGATCGTCAAGAACGTATTTTACCATTTGAGGATGAAGATATATCTAAAATGGTTGCCCAGAACCTCAAAAGTAAAGGGGTAACGATACATTCCAAAGCAAATTTAGAAAGGATGCAAATTGTGGATGGAGAAGTGGAATACGAACTTTCCTACCCAGATGGTGCGCGCGAAACAATCCGTGTTGAAAAAGCACTTTTATCGATTGGTCGAATACCAAACATCGAACATTTGGGTTTAGAAAACGCTGGGGTTATGATGTCAAAGAGAGGTGTGCATATTGGTGACGATGATACCCGAACAAATATTCCAAACATATATGCAGTCGGCGATGTTTCAGGTCGAATTGCACTTGTTAACATGGGCGAAATTGAAGCACGTCACGCTGTAGAAAAAATGTTTGGCAACAAACCAGAACGTTTGAACTACGACAATATTTGTACGATTATGTTCCTCAATCCAGAAGTAGCTGCTGTAGGTTTTAACGAACAACAGTGTGTAGAAAAAAGTATTCCAGTGAAGGTGGTTAAAGTAGATTATTCATTGATTACTCGTGCTATCGCCATGCGAAAAACACAAGGGTTCTTTAAGATTATCGTAACGAATGACTCAGAAATGAGAATTTTGGGAATGCGCGCAGTGGGTGAACATGCCTCGTCAGCTATTCAAGCAGTTGGCTTACTCATCAAATTAAATATGCCAATTGAGGTACTATCTGAATTAATCCACCCTCACCCATCGATAGTGGAAGGTGTTCAGGAATGTGTGCGCATGTTGTTGAATCGTTCAATTTTCAAATCATCTGTATTCAAAGATAAATTGGCTTGTTATTCGTTGGTTGATGGCGTTAAAACACCCTTGGAACGTTTGTAAGGTCAAGATTAATACATAAAAAAAGGAGCTCGAAAGCTCCTTAATCTAAATTTGAATATCAATTATTTAAATAACTTCTAACACTATTAACAAAGCATAGATAACAGCTGCCAAACCGCACAACCATCCTAATCCTCCTAATAACCAGAATCCAACTCCGAAACCTAGAATTGCCAATACCAAATCAATCCAGAAACGGTTTGTTGTACCTTCATAAATAAATACTGCTAATGGCGGTATTAAAAATGCCAAAATAATTAAGATTATAAACATAACATCCTCATCAACTGGATTGGTTTTCTTTGAACCTAATTTTTTTACTTCCTTATTATTCTTAGTTGATGCAACTGTTTTTTCATTTTCAGTAGTTGTTGTTGAAACTGTTGCTTCAATTACTGGTTTTGATTCTTCCGTTACGACTAAGTCATCAAAATCTTCTGATTCTGCACTTGCAACAACAGTGTTTTCAGGAGTCTGTGTTTCTGATTTGATTGTAGTGACAGAAGCATATTTCTTTTGTTTAGCTTCTTCTAACTTGTAGATATCAAATTCCATTTCTTCTTCCTCTTTTTGAGCAGAAGTTTTTACTTTCTCAGTTCTATCCCAATAAACACCGCCAGTGTGCTTACGTTTTTGGAAAACACCTCCAACTACTTCATTTGAAGTTGAACATGCACTAAGAATCATCGTACTGATAATTCCAAGAATTAAAAAATTAAATTGTTTCATTCTATTTAAGATTTAAGTGGTTACTATTTTATCATTTCCCTTTCAGCTCCATTGCTTTAAGGGTATTTATCATTAGAGAAGCAATGGTCATTGGGCCAACTCCTCCAGGCACAGGAGTAATGTACGAACATTTATCTGCAACCTCATCAAATTTTACATCTCCTTTTAAACGCCATCCTCTTGCGCGTGTTGCATCCTCAACTCTTGTTGTTCCAACGTCGATTACAACCGCACCAGGTTTTACCATATCAGCTGTTACAAAATCTGGTTGACCAATTGCTGCGATTAAAATATCAGCAGTTAAGCACAATTCTTTCAAATTCGTTGTTCTACTGTGCGCAAGCGTTACCGTGCAATTTCCTGGATCCATATTTCGTCCTAACATTATACTTAGCGGTGTTCCGACGATGTTACTTCTGCCAATAATGACACAGTTTTTCCCTTGAGTTTCAATATTATTCCGATTCAACAATTCAACAATTCCAGCAGGTGTTGCCGGTAAAAATCCAGGTAAATTAAGCACCATATTTCCTAAATTGACCGGATGAAAACCATCTACATCTTTCTTTGGATCGATTGCTTGGGTAATTTTCATTTCATCGATGTGCGCTGGAAGCGGCAACTGAACGATGAAACCATCGATGCTTTTATCTTCATTCAAGGATTGAACTTTCGCTAGTAAAATTTCCTCTGGAACAGAATCATCGTAGCGAATCAAGGTACTTTCAAAACCTATTTGATCACAGGCTTTTACTTTTGCTCCAACATAGGTTAAAGAACCTCCATCATTTCCAACAAGAATAGCAGCTAAATGGGGTATTTTTTTTCCATTTCTTTTTCGTTCTAAAACGGCTTCTGCCAATTCTTTACGAATAATATCAGCTGTTGCTCTTCCGTCTAATAATTGCATGTGTTGATTTTTGCACAAAGATAATATGACTACATAGAAAATCACTTATTAAATCGAATTATTAATTCAGAATTATTAGCTAACAATTGTTAATTTTACCCCAAACATTTTTAGATGAAAAAATTGCTGTTTTTGTTCTTCGTTGGATTGATTTCTAACTCAAATGCTCAAGGAATTGAAGGTTCTGAAATTGGTGTGGATGCCTCGGTAAGTGCTTCGACAATTGGTGGTACTTTCGGTATCGGATTAAAATATGGATTAAACCTTGGTGAAAACTTTATTGTGGGACCCTCAGCACGTTTTCAGCGAAGTTGGTCGAACAATGTAGGAACAAAATTCGGTTATAATATTTATGGCGGTGGCGTTTTTGCGCATGCACGATACCAAAATGTTGTTTTTGGTGGATTGGAATTTGAAATGTTAAAGAGTCCAATTAACTATGTAATTACTAATCCAACCAAAAATTGGGTCCCTACCCTATTTCTTTGTGGCGGATTTTCGCGTGAATACAATGAAGCCGTTCGGATTAATGTCGGTATTTATTACGATATAATTAATCACGTCAACAGTCCATTTAGACAAGGTTATTTTATGAATATAAAGGATAGTCAAACCGGTCAAGTAGTTAAAATACTTCCGATAATTT
>JBIIKG010000210.1:0-5030 GCA_044233275.1 Crocinitomicaceae bacterium
ATACTTGACGGTAGGGAATCTAAATTGTGAATTGAAATCTCCGGTAGATCAAAATCAGCACTGATGGTTTGTTCTGAGAAACCTAGTTTTTTCAACCTTTTCAAATATGCTCTGTGATAGGCATCAATCAGCGTACTGTCATGATAAGCTAATCTCTCAAGAATTATATCGGGACGATTATAATACGGATCAAACTGTTCTGGATAGATAAATCGGCCTCCTAATTTGAAACCAAAAGATTTCATGTTTTTACCAGAGGTCATATAATAATTATCGGGGGTTAAACAAACGAAATCCTGACTTCCTACCGGAATGAAAGTCACTTTTTGTTGTTGACTGTTTTTATCCCAAACGATGATCATACCATCCAAAGAAGTGCTAAAAATCAAGTTTCGCGCAGAATTGTATTTAATTGACGTTATCGAATCCAAATGACCTGAAAAAGGACCTGATTTTTGAAGAATCCCGTCCACCAATGAAATAATAAAAAAGGAATTATTCACATCAGCTACAGCGAAAAAGTTGTCTTCTAGCTGATGAATACTTTGCACGGATGGAAGCGCCATTTTATCAAACCATCCAATTCGTTCAGTAAAGAAAAAAAGTGTATTAGAATTCCCTGCAACCAAAATCGAATCATTTAATCTCGAAAGATGGGTGATGGTTTCTGGAGTGGCAACAGTTTTTGAAAATACTTTTTCCAAGTTATTTTGGGCTGTTTTCCAAAAAATAATTGACTGATTTGTATAAGTTCCGGCGACAATTGAATCATTTAAGAAGCATACTACTGATAAATTTTTGTGCCCAATAGGAAAGAGTCTTGGTGATTCCTTCACGTTGCTGATATCTGAAAAATCGATGATTTTCGAATACTCTGGATTCTTGGTATTAAAGTCTGTAGATAGGGCCAGAAGTTTTTTTGAAGGCGAAAGCGAATAGGAATGAAAAACACTATAAGGTGGCCGGTAATAATTGAATCCTTGTGTAAATATAGATTCAGCTAATCTCTTCGGATTGTACTTGATTGAAAACACATTTTCACATGGTTTCCCAAGACATTGGAAAAACAAACCGTTGTCCTGCCCAGAATACATAAAGACTGAATCAGAGATTTGGTGCGTAAATAAGATTGGATGCAGGGATTTTCTGTCACTTTGAATCTCAATTTTGCTGTCATTGATTGCTAATTGTTTCACATAACCAACGTCATCACCGAATAGCAGCGTTGTAGCTTCATTGTTTAGCGAAAGACCATAAATCGGAAAACTTTTTCCCGTATATCGCGCGATTTGTTTGCCTGTGCGCAAATCCCATTTAATAATGGAGCGATCCCGTGAAACCGAAAATAAGTAATGATTATTCTTCGTGAGCATGAGATCTGTTGCTCCAGAATTATGTCCTCTGTATTGATTAATTAACTTCAACTTTGCATTAAACACATAGATCAATCCATCTTCGCAAGCGGCTAGAATTAATTTTCCATCTGAACTTATTTGCACCGAATTAAAAGGCTGATCGAAGTAATCACTTGTTTTCTTTTTACTCTTCCTAGTCTTTTTGTTCGTTAAAATTATTTTGGCGCCATTTATAGTCGCGCTGTATTGAGCTGTTTCACTAAGTGTTTTGTCTTTAAAACCGATTGAAGTAGGTTCAGGCGAAAAAGTCATTGACTCAATGTCAAGTTTTAATCCTCTGCCAGAAATTGCCGATTTAAGGAATAAGTGTGTTGAAGAAAGCCCAAAAACAAGTGCAGAAATTGGTTCTTCTAGGTAGCGAAATGCCATTTGACTCCCCGTGCGATAATCCCACACAACAAGTCGATTGTCTTTTCCATAGGTTGCAAAGTACTTTAAATCCTCAGAAACAGCTACAAATTCAATATCATTTGAATGTCCTTGTTGAACAGCTATATCAACTGTTTCAAGCTGTGCAAAAATTGAATTTCCCGAAATGGAAAACAGAAATAGCACAAAAAATACAAATGCTTTATTAAGGAATCTGAACATAGAAGGGCAAGTAATTATTTAAACGTGGTGAACCATCAGTGTAAAACAAATTGGTTTCATAATTATCATAAACAGTAGCACCACTTGTCCATGTTCCAGAAGTTCTTTTCAAATTCAAATGAAGGCGATATATATACACATCTTTTGATAATAATCGATGAATAGAGCCAAACATTGGAGTGCCTTTATCCATTAAAGTACCTAGAGAAGATGCAAATTCAAAAGTAGAGCCAACGACATTTAAAAACCCACCTGTTTTCGCTGCTAAATTATACATGGTCCAATTGTAACCACCTCCAATTACAATCAAATTGATTTTAATACCATAGGCATTTGCGGTATTGATGAGAGAATTAATTGAAACTGTATTTTGATTATCGGGTGAATTGCGCACAATAACCGTGATATTTTTATTCACATGATTCGTTTGGTTTTTGGCGTATTCCAAATACTGTTCAATGGCATCATACAAATTGCTCGTTGTTCCGTTTCGATAATAATATTCAAACAGGAGCTTCCCATAGTCCTCATAAGGAAGGTGATATGGATCACCATTATTTCTGGTATCAACAAACGCTCCTTCGCCGCGCTCAAAGGTACCTAATGCGATTTCATTTGATGAACTCGAAAGTGTTTCTATCACCGTTTTGTGCCAAGCACGCGTTCTTAAATTAAAAAGATCAATTTCATTCCAGTCACCGCTCATGTCGATCGTCATCAGGTTTGAATAACTATTTGATTCTGACAATTGAATGCGTTCAATACTCTGGATCATCAATTCATGATTTCCAAACAGTTTATTCTTAAAGGCACTATCTGGAATGGAAGTAATATCAATCTCATTTCCTCCGACAACACCGATATCTAAATCGACAAACAAATCTGCTCCACTGTGGGAAATATATTTTGCCTGCAAAATATACGCATTGCTACTCCCTCCATAATAAGATATAATTCGATTCTCAACTTTGTACTCTTTTTTACAAGAAGAAACCGTTACCATTGCAACTAAAAAAAAGAAAACTGATAATCTGTGCATAATTGGTTGATTCATTAGTCTAGATATATTTTGTAACCCTTTCGCATTTTTTGAAAACTGAAGATTTTCGAATAAACCAAATCAATTTGATAAATCGAAGCGCTTGGATGTTCAAAATTATCATTCTGAATTCTTTTGGAAAAACGTCCACTTAAATATGAATTATTCAATTTCCAACCTAAACCTGCTGCACCATTTAAATAAATGAATTGATTGGTGTATAGCGTACCATACATCTCGTAAGGTGATATACCGAAATTAATAAAATTACCAAAATCCGTTTCCTCTTCCATTTCAGTAAATGATACGTTGCATCCCAATTGAACAAATAAACCATTTGCTTTTGTTGAAAGCTTATAAAGACCTATTATTCCGATTGATGTGTATTTTTTAGAAATTTCAAATTCAATGGTGTTTTTTCCATATACATTTTCATTGAGTTCAGTTGGAGCTATAAATCTTGTTTTGATTGAGTTTGCTCCTGCCATCAATTCTAAACTCAACATGTACCGTTTATAATCCACGTTGAAATTCAAGCCTATTCCAACCCCATTAAATGTTTGACCATAGGAAGGTTCGAAATCTCTTTTTTCATTTCCGGCATAGTAAATCATGTATGAATGGGGAGAGAAAACAAATTGGTCTGCAAATTTCAAATTGTGATACCCAATTGTTGTCAGCATCACCCCCGTGCTAAATCGTTGAGCAAGGAAAACATTACTGAACGAAGTCAAGAACAACAAAACCAAAATATATCGAGTCAATTTAATCACCGGTTAGAAGTTGAATTTATAGCTGAACTTTAATACGATGAAAGTATCATCAATGTCCATATTTGGAATAATTGCATCATAATAGGATTGTAATCCAAACTTAACATCAAAATTATTAATTCCAAGATGAGCCATATAAAGTGTCCAAGCCATTTCCTTTTCCCTGAAATCACTTTGGTAAATCAGATTCAATTCAAAACCACTTAAAAATGAGGCAAACCATACTTCATTTCCGTAACCTAAACCTAGCAACTCAATTCCAGCGTTGAATTTGCAAAATCGAGAAGGATAATATTCTCCACCGATACCAAAGCCAATAGATTGTGGTTTATTATCAATTTTCATTTTAAACAAATAGCCAAGACCAAAACCATAGTTCATCCCTGGCTTAAGATTACCGAGCTCTTTTTCTTTATAATTGATGTCAATTCCATACGCAGAGACAAGATGTGCCTCATGGAAATAAGTGGTAAAGGGTCCAAGTCTGCGCTTGTTATATTTGGCAAAACCAGCAGATTTTTCTTGCGCACAGATATTACCAGTGAATAACATGGTTACCAGGAAAAACAATACATGAAAATACACTTTGGTTCTTTTTGACATTTGCTGATCAATTGTAAAAATCACATTCTTTTTTATAAAAAATGATTTTGGTGCGCAGGTTGTTAAAGTTAAAATTAAATCTGTTAAAATTAATTAATTAGTCTATCGAAAACAGTATTAAGTATCAAAGTAAGCGGCATGCTTCGCAGCATTTTAACAACTTTTTATTGAGAATTTATTGCATTTTCTTTTTTAATGGTTGCGCAAATACTGTTTGGAATGTTTCTGTGATAAATATATGTTCTTAAATCAACTTTTTTAACGCGAAACTGATGGTTTGCTTTTTCGTAAAAATCAGCATCAGCAGCAAAGCCATTTTTGAAGGAAATGTTAGTAAATACTTTTTTAAGTCCGAATAATGTCCCAAATAAGATAGCATCATCAAGGTGTATGAGTTTTGTTTGGTCATTTTTGTCAGGAACATAGTAATCATCGATGGTATCAACGATTGTTTCAGTTGTCGAACAAACCAAATCTACAGTATTAATTTCTCTAAGACAAGCGCTCAAATGATTTGGTTTGTATTCGTCATCACTATCAATAATGGTTATGAATTCACCTTTGCTATATAAAACACCGCGATTGATTGATGCTGACTGACCCCTATTA
>JBIIKG010000211.1:0-4998 GCA_044233275.1 Crocinitomicaceae bacterium
ATCCTAAGACATAATCATATCCGAAAACTTTGCCTATCGCATTGATCGTTTTTGCTCTCCAAGAAGGTAAACAAATTTGATTAAAATCCAACTTTTCTTTCTCTGCGAAAGCTACAGCATGACTTTTTTCAATTTCACTCATCTGAAGAAAGATATCAGCAACAAGCTCATCCTCCTCGTTTTCATAGAGTTTCTTGTACAAATACCAAGCGTCAACTTCGGTTTGAATGTGGTTTTGTTTCATAATTCACGTTATAAGCGCTTTATTAATTCCCCCATAATTTTGAGGTAGATGTTCCATGACAAGAATTACAAGCACCAGAAGATAAGGATGAACTCATATATTGAGTTGTTCCAGATGGACCTGTAACAGCAGCATATAATCCAGTAAAATCAATATTATCTGTTGTATGGAAATTACCTTTCGAATCAATTTGTATGATATTTTTTAATGTCCCACCGCCATTTGCTTGGGTGAATAATCTCACCGTTCCAGATGTTAAAGGATTTGTGAGTGCTGTATTACTCACACTTCCTGCTACTACAAAACAGCCCTTACCTTCACCATCAATTTTGTGACAACTCATACAGTTTTGTCCAAAATTGTGACTATCATCTCCACCTGCAGAGCTGATGTTTGTTTCACCGCAATCTTTATTCTTTTTACAACTCGGTGTTGCTAGCAAAACAGTGATTGAAATGAAAGCGATAAATAAAATTGAATTTGTTTTCATGTTGTTATGGTTTGTTGGTTATAATTATTCTTCTCCTTGTATTAATATTGCCGACATGATATCGTAAGCTCCATGCAGTACTAACGTATTATCGTAGGTTCTAGTTGGATTTATAAATTCTATTGCAGAATTACCACTTTCAGTTGCAGTAATTATTACTTCTTCTGGAGAATAAGTTGTCAAATTCCCACTTTCTTTATTGCTGAAGAATACGACATTTTTTCCATTCATTTCTACAATTGCTTCTGAAGGAATACAAAAGCGCTCTGAAGCATCTGTATAGATTGACGCTTTGAAATATGCTCCTGGAGCAATTGACGCATTTTCCTTATTTAAATGACAATGAACCTTTACTGTTCTGTCTTTTCCAATTTCCTTTCCAATTAAAAAGATTGATGCTTCTATCACTTTGTCTTCCTCAGAGAATTTTAGGTTAACCTTTTGACCAATTTTTAGATGCTTGATGTCTTTTTCAAATGCCGTTACTTCTGCATGGGCATGTTCTAGATCTATAATCTCTAATAAATGTTCCATTGGATCAGCATAAGCACCAACATTCACTGCAACTTTTGTCACAACGCCATTAAAAGGCGAATCAATTGAAATATAGCGCTGTAAATTGCCCGCATTTAGTTGCTTCATATTCACTCCAGCCATATCTAATTTTGCTTTTAAACCGCTTTTCTTCGCAGTTGCAGCAGTATATTGCGACTTCGCCAATTGCATTGCCTTCATGCTTCCAGCATCTTGTTGCACAAGTGATTTTTGTCGCTCGTACTCTGCTTCCAAGTATTCAATATTGCCAATTAATTCTAGATAATCTTGTTGCAATTGAATTAATTCAGGATGCTCAATTGTTATTAATTTTTGACCTTTTTTCACATACATTCCGTCCAAAACTTCCAGCGATTTAACAAATCCACCAAATGGAACTGAAATCACAGTTTTATTTTGTGGTGGAACCTCTATTGTACCATTTGCATAAATTGTTAAACCAATGAGTTGTTTAACCGGTTTACCTTCTGTAATTCCAGCGCTTTGAATTTGTTCTTTATTTAAAGAAACAGAAGTTATTGCAGCACTTGCATGTTCTTCTGCTACTGTTTCCTCTGTGCCACAAGCGAAAAGCAAGGGAAGACACAAAAGGAAACTTTTTATGTTATTTCTCATCATTTCTAATTTTCATTTTGAACGAACCAATTTAACTGATGAACAGTTGTATTAATTTCACTCTTAAGGTTTATATAATTCATTTCAATGTCAATAATCGCTTGCTTTGTTTGTAAGAATTCTATCATTGATATTTCTCCACTTTCAAGCATGATTTTTCCTTGATCATTCATGATCTTGATTTGCGGAATTAATTGCGAATCATACATATTTAATGATTCTAATAGACTAAAGTAATTACCTAATAAACTCAAATAAGTACTTTGCAATTCTTGCTTAGCATAATTCCCGTTTAGTTCATTTTGATTCAACTCGCTTGTTAAGACCTGTGATTTCTTTCTAGATGCACCGAAAAATAATGGAATTTGCAATCCAACTTGACCGGCTTGAAAACGACTTGATTGATCAAAAACTTTATCAGTTGATGCATCTACAGAATGCACCCCCACTAAGGTTTGATTAACATATCCAATGGTAATATCGGGAAGTGTTCTTGCCAATAGTACCTCTTTCTGCTTTTCCAAAATCATTCGTTGCGTTTGGAAATATTGTTGTTGAGGGTGTGCTGTGAAAACACTTGAATCTTTTTTGTCAACAAAACTCAAATTTGTCTTGCTTGAATTATCAGCTGATATACTAGATGTAGAACCTGTCAAAAACATTAATTGTCGTTCTAGATTTAGAATTTCTTGAGCATTCATTAGAAGTGCATTTTGAACTTCTTTTTTCTTCGAACTAACAAGCACTGCGTCCAAGTGAGTCACGTCTTTCAATTCAAACTTAATAGCATAGCGTTTATCCAACTCAGTGTAAAGTGAATCTTGTCTTTTCAAGAGCAGCTCTTTGTTCTTCAAAAGCACAATTGATTCATATGTTGATTCGATTTGAAGTGCCAATTCCTTCCACGTTGAAAATAGAACCACTTTCGCTTGCTCCGATTTGACCTGACCCAATTCTCTTTCTTTAACAAACACAGTTGGAAAAGGAATGCTTTGCGACACTGTGATATTATTATCCCTGGAATAATAAGAATTGTATTGACCCATCATTCCTGTGACATTTGTCTTAGGTATTTCAGCCATACATTTACCGATTATCACTTCCTTTTGAATTTGCATTTCAGCAGCTTTTAAGGAAGGATTGTTTTCTTTCGCCATGAACAAGCACTGCTCCAATGAAACAATTTGAGGGGATTGACCGAACAAACTAAATGACAACATGAATAAAAGTGTCATCACCATGGATTTTCTTTTTTTGACTTTCATTTTTCGCTCTGAGAATAAATAGAAAATAGGTAAAACAAATAGTGTTAAAATTGTAGCTGTTATCAAACCTCCGATTACGACAGTTGCTAAAGGTTTTTGAACTTCAGCACCACTTCCATGGGAAAGCGCCATTGGTAAAAATCCCAAAGAAGCTACCAAGGCAGTTAGCATTACCGGGCGTAAACGAACTCTAGTTCCCATCAAGACAATACGCAATCTATTGGTATACCCTTCTTTTTTCAATGAATTGAATTCTGAAATCAAGACGATACCGTTCAACACGGCGACACCAAACAATGCAATGAATCCAACACCCGCGGAAATAGAAAATGGCATTCCTCTTGACCATAATGCTAAAATCCCACCTAAAGCAGCCAAAGGAATCGCTGAAAAAATCAATGTTGCTTGTTTCAAGGATTGAAAGGTCAAGTAAAGCAAAAAGAAAATCATAAATAGCGCCACTGGTACTGCAATAGCCAATCGATTTCGGGCATTTTCAAGATTTTTAAAAGTACCACCATATGTAGGAAAATATCCGGGCTCAAAATGAACGTTATCTGCGATTTTAGCTTGTAACTCTTTCACAATGCTTTCAACATCACGACCTCTTACATTGAAACCAACGATGATTCGTCGTTTAGCATCATCGCGTTGAATTTGATTGGGTCCTTTTTCAAATTTAACATCTGCCAATTGTTCTAATGGAACTTGAACACCTAGCGGAGAAGTAACAGTAATCGTTTTCAAATCTTCCATCGATTGGCGATTTGTCGAGTCTAATTTCACCACTAAATCAAACCGCTTTTCACCTTCGAAAATCAACCCGGCAGCTTGACCAGCAAAACTGATGTTTATCGATCGATTTACTTCATCTATACTAATGTTGTATTTCGACAAAGCTTCGCGATTATAAGAAACAATCATTTGCGGTAAACCTGTAACTTCCTCGACGTATACATCCTGTACTCCTTCAATTTTAGAAGAAAGTGTCCCGATTTGTCCTGCATAATGGCTCAATTTATCTAAATCTTCGCCATATATTTTCACAACAACATCTTGTTTTGCTCCGGTCATTAACTCATTGAATCGCATTTGAATAGGTTGCAAGAATCCAAAGGATACACCAGGAACATTATTTTCTAAGGACTTTTGCATTTTTTCAGCTAACTCCTCTTTTGTCGAGGCAGAAGTCCATTCGTCCTTATCCTTTAAAATTACCATAAGGTCGCACGCCTCCATTGGCATTGGATCTGTTGGGATTTCCGCTGTTCCGATTTTCCCAACAACTTCTTTTACTTCTGGAAAGTTTTTAAGTAGGACATCTGAAACCTTTGATGTTGCTTCGATTGTTTTTGTTAAACTAGTACCTGTAATCAGTCGTGTTTCAACAGCGAAATCACCTTCATCCAAGGATGGAATAAATTCTGCACCTAAACGTGAGAATAAGAAAATACTGATGATAATCAATGCGCCTAATCCTGCCAAAACTGCTTTTTGTCTTCTTAAGAAAGCATTCAAAATCGGCATGTAAATTCGTTTTACCAACTTCACAATTTTATCAGAAATTGTTTCTCGAACTTTGATTTTTTTGCTTAACACTAAAGAAGAAATCATTGGCACATAAGTCAAGGAAAGAATCAAGGCTCCAATTACAGCAAACATAACCGTCTGTGCCATTGGTTTAAACATTTTACCTTCAATTCCAATCAATGCTAACAAAGGAAGGTAAACCACAAGTATAATTATTTGACCAAAAACGGCACTTTTAGCAAATTTTGATGCTGAATTATACACTTGTGAATCCATTTGTTGCTGATTGAGGTTTTGAT
>JBIIKG010000212.1:0-4941 GCA_044233275.1 Crocinitomicaceae bacterium
GGTAAGACAGGGATTGATCTAGGTGCATTTAAAAATCAGTTAGGTGTATTTAAAGATCCTGTTGCGATATTTATTGACCCATCATTTCTTGATTCCTTACCAGAAAATGAAGTATGGAATGGATTTGCAGAAATTCTGAAGCATGCCTTGATTGCTGATTCATCGTTATGGGAGAAAATTAAGAACTATAGAAATCTAGATGAACTATATGCATCTGAGCTAATTGAAGTTGGTATTTCAATAAAATTAAAAACTGTTTTGAATGATCCTTTTGAGAAGGGGGAGCGTAAATTATTGAATTTTGGTCATACAATTGGACATGCTATTGAAGGCTGTATGCTGGAAACTGATAATCCAGTAAGTCATGGTCATGCTGTGGCAATGGGTTTGTTGCTAGAAAGTCAGTTGTCCAATAATAGAGGTGTTCTTTCTAACGAAGAATTCAAGGAAATAGAGGAAACAATAAATTCATTGTACACGCCGATCGAATTAGATGAGGAACAAAAAGAAATAGTACTTGAATTGATGAAGAATGACAAGAAGAACAGTGAAGGAAAAATCAAAGGAATTTTAATCCATTCAATTGGTCATTGCACATTTGATGAAGTTTATGAAGAGGAAGAGATTCGTAATGTTCTATAAATTCAATAATTCATTAGAGATTTGCCATTAACAAGATTTCGCTAGAATAGCTATTATTCTTGCACTCAAAATAGATTCTAGTTACGAAAACCACTATTCAAGTTTTACATGTTGTTTTAGAGTTGTTCAAATCCAAGATATGTTTTAAACTAAAAAGGGAACCACTTGATAGCAGCTCCCTTATCGTTCAGACTATTAGTTTAACGCAAACTATGTTTGACTATATAAGTAGTGGTAGTTTCGTTTGAAACCTTTATATAGTAAATTCCTGGTTCGGCTTTCATATCTTCAATTAGAAAGACATTATTACCATTTTGAAGTAATACCGATTTGGTGTAAACCGAGGGTTCATATTTAATAGGATTTAGATTTCATCTAACAAATCTACGCTTGTCTTTTTAATTTTTGCTTCTTCCGAACGAGCAGTTTTTATAGAATAAACGAGTGAATAGATGATAAGCACCTTCCAAATAATTCCTTTTATGATGCTTGACGGGTCTAAAAAAGCTAGTAATAATATCACTGCGACATATACAATCAACCCGATAATTAATGCAAATGAAGCCTGTTTGTAGGACCAAATGCCCAAGCCTATAAATATGGCTGCAACGAACCAATCAATTACACCAAAAATAATATCATGTCCTTCAATGACATATGCTTCTAAAAAACCTGCTATAATATATAAACCACCAATTATAAATAAAGCATAACGGCCTCTATTAATATCTTTATTGGCATGCGTTTTTTGTTCCTTGTCTTTGCGTTCATTGCTCTCGATCTCAAGTTCATCGACAATAAATGAAGGGCAAATACCATCAAAAGTGGCAGCAGCATTTGTAAGACCGCAAATTGTACCAATGGCAGGATTAAAGCTTCTGTTTTGACACAGATTGCATGATTCTAATTGTTGTTCTCTAGTCATGAGTGAAAGTAGTTTGGAGGTATGAGAGATTAATTACTGTGTTTTATTGATTTTGTTCTGTAAAGCTTAATGTCTCCCTAAAAAAGTAACAACACTTACTTTGTCAATAAGTTAAAATTTTATAAGTATTAAAAAAAAATAGTAAAATGTATTAATCAATTAATTTTTGTGTTACTTTAGATGCGCCAAATTTAGTACTTTTTCAATTAAATATTTAAGAATGAAGCTAGCTTACTACCTTGGGTCTCTTGTACTCTGTTTATTGCCAATGTTGGCGATAGGTGGTAATTCCATTTTTAGTCCATTTAATTCTTCTTCTATTGCTGCAGTTGGCGGTGATGTATCAATTCCATCTTCCCCATGTGGTTCAATTGAATCAGTTGTATTGTGGGCAGGTAAAACTATCAATGCAGGGTCGGTAAATGTTTCAAACGATGATTCTAATTTGTACGTCACTTATTCAACAACTGGGAATTGGAGGTTGCGCAAGGTACATTTGTATGTGGGTCCATGTAATGCTATTCCAGTAAACAATGCAGGGAATCCAACAATAGGTCTTTTTCCATTCAGTCAGCAATTCAGTCCATTAACAACCTCTTATACTTTTACAATTCCATTAAGCAGTCTTACTGAAAATTGTTTTTGTATTGCCGCACATGCTGAATTGGTAAAGATTGGTTCAAATGGTTGTATTGTTCAACAAGAAACGGGTTGGGGAGGAAACTCTTTGATAGGTGGTAAATCTTGGGCAAGAAAATTTAAGTATTGTATTCAGGATTGTCCGGAGACATGTGACATGAGTGTTGAAGTAGAAAATATAAATCCAAGCAGTTGTACTAACGGAGCTGGTTCCGTAATTTTATCTGCTAGCGGAGGCGTTGCACCTTATAGTTATACAATTCTGAATACAACCACTGGAGAGATTTATTCGAATACAACAGGAGAATTTAGTAATATTACTGCTGGCAGCTACTTGGCTTTTGTTCATGATATTAATCTTTGTCACCCTGAATGTCAGAATCTAAGTTTCACGATTGACTTGTTGCCATCTTCGCTTGATCATACTGTTGATGTGGTTTATGGCTGCACTCCTTCTTTAGGGAGCTCAATTGCCTTGAATCCAACTGGTTCTGCAGGCCCTTTCTTGTATTCTATCGGAGGATCTTTTGGCACTTCTAATCAATTTATGAATATTTCTTCCGGCACTTACAATACGACTGTCATGGACATAAACGGATGCACTTCGTTTTTAGAAATAGTAATTTTACCTATTAGTCCTCCAATCTTAGCAGTTCAAAGTGTTCAGCATGCTACTTGTTCTCAGCAAAATGGATCTATCTTTTTATCAGCTTCAGCTGGAACACCAGGATATACCTTTGTATTGACTAAATTGTTCACTAACCAACAATGGAGTAATACTAGCGGTTTGTTTACCAATTTACCTGCAGGTTCATATACTGCCCAAATTATTGATGCCAATGGCTGTGTAAATCCGCAAAGCTGTTCAGTTATAAACGTTAAGAATTTATTAAAGAATTGCCAGCCGATTTCTGTTTGTAAAGTGGACGAAGACAATAACCTAATTGTTTATCCGAATCCGGCAAGTCGAAAAGTGACGTTGTATGTTGAACAGGAATTGTCATCAGATGTTACCGTAACTGTTACGGATCAGAATGGCAAAGTGGTATTCAATCAATTAAATACACAAATGAGAACCGAGTTCGAACTGGATATTTCCGGTCTAATTTCGGGAGTCTATTATGTTGATGTTTATGATATACAAAGCGATAAACATTTGATGACTCGTTTAGTTGTAGTTCCAGATTAATTAATAATAAATGAATATAAATAAACACATGAAAACAATAAATAAACTAGTAGGAATTTTACTCATTAGCATGAGTGTTTCTGTAACCTATGCGCAACAGATTAGCGAATATGGTGCTTATTTGAAATCGGCAACATCTGCAGAAAGTCAGCGGATTGTTGATTTGTCTTCTTCTATTCAACCAGCGATTTATTTAGAAAGAGGCGCCGAAAAAGTAATAGGTACGGCAGCTCCTACTTTTATTATGTGTGATGTTTCTTCGATTTCTAATTTATCGAAAGTCCTGAACAAATACAGTACTATTGAATTAATTGAGCTTCGGATTAAAGAATCTTCTGAACTGAGTTCTTTGAATCTTACTAATGAACTAGTGAATACTAGTTCGGCATTGAAAGCAATTATTATTCGTGCAGAATATCCTGTTTCTGAATCAGAATTCCGAAATATGTTCAAGTCTATTCGGAACAAAAAAATTACACTTCTTTATGAAGTGAGCATACCACATTAATATCAAAATTTAAAAACTACAAAAATGAAAAGTCTTTTACTAAAATATTCGGCGACGTTATGCTTTTTAGGTGTTCTTTTTGAAGGAGCCTCACAGTTGATTGTTCCCTTTTCGCAGCGAACATCGCCATCGAACCCGGGAGTTACAATTTACAATTTGAAGGGTGATTTCACAATGATTGGGAATACAAATCTCACTCTGCAGAATTACGGTGATAATACCAGTAACAATAATCCAATGATTTTCGTTGATATTGACAATGATGCTTCGACTGTTAATTCATCGAGTGCGCAATTGAATTTGAACGGACTCAGTGCAGGTACTAATAATTGTTCACAGGTTGTTTACGCTGGTTTATACTGGACGGGACGAGCTCACAATGGAACTACTAGTCCGAACGAATTTAGCGTTACACAAGGTGGATTAAGCACCTTATTGAACAAACAATTGGTTAAATTGAAAGGTCCTAACGCAGGAGTATATTCTACTATAACGGCTACTAACACAGATATTTACTATCCTCAAAATGGTGATGGGTTCATGTATTCTTCTTATGCCGAAGTTACACAGTATGTTCAAAACAACGGAGTTGAGGGTCTTTATACGGTTGCTGATATTGCCTTAAACGAAGGAAACGGTGGTTCAACTGGATTTTATGGTGGTTGGGGAATGGTAGTTATATATGGTAACAATGAATTGCCTTTAAAGGATATAACTGTATTTGATGGTCACGCTTATGTTGCGGGGAATATTACTGCAGATTTCACAATTCCACTTTCAGGTTTTAATTCAACACAAAGTGGTCCAGTTAATGTGAAAATGGGAATGATGGCAGGTGAAGGGGATCGGAATATTTCCGGAGATTTTTTTCAGATCAGAAATGCTGATGATAATGCATGGGTTAATCTGAATCACGGAGGTAATTCTGCAAATAACTTTTTTAATTCATCCATTTTTACTGGTGCAAATACAAGGAACCCAAATTTATTGAACAATACTGGACTTGATATAAGTATGTTCAATCTTCCAAACACAAAT
>JBIIKG010000213.1:0-4937 GCA_044233275.1 Crocinitomicaceae bacterium
GTACCAAAAGTGTGACAACCAATGTGATTTGGATTATCAACCATTGTAGTTAGGAATGGCGCATTTTTTAATATGTTGGAGTCTTTTGAAAAAACCTTGTCATCCAGATAGGAAGCAGGCACACCAAGCATGATTTCATCCGTATAACTGATGTTTTTTTGTAGGGCTGTAAAAACGTGGTGATTGATCTTTTCTTGAGAATATTTTTTCCAAAGCATGACTGAAAATTTTCAGCGAAGTTAAGCGTGTTCTCATTTTTAAACACTGACCTTAATCATGTTTTGTAGAATTAATTATATTGAATTTTTTAGGGATTACAGTCAATTTATTTTGAAATTCAACTGTAATTTCTGTATGAGGTATGAATGTTTCGTGAATAATTAAATACCTTTTTTTAAGAAAATTATTTCAAAAAATAACGAATTAAATCTGTCGTAGTAACAATTCCAACTACATGATTATCCTTTGTAATTACAACAGAATTGAACTCTCCTTTTGAAAGCAAATTCGCTACATCACCAATTTTTGAGGATTCATCAATACCTACAGGATGAATTGACATAATATCACTTACAGTTTTGGAAGAATAAACTGCCTCATTATCATCTAAAGAAGCATAACTAATTGCACGCATGAAATCAATCAAACTTACCATTCCAACCAATTGTTCATTTTCAGTAACAGGAATGTGGTGATGGAAATGTTGACTTTCATAAATGTGTTTTAAATCAATTATTTTTTGATTAGGCGTAACACATTCAACTGGAGATGTCATGATAGTTGAAACAGGCAAATTTAAATCCATACCTTGCATTTATTTAGAAAAGATGATAAAAAACAGAATAGTGATTTTAATCATTTTCTGGTCTCTACAAATATATTAAATTTACAGAACTAACTTAACACAATGAAAGCGAAAACATTTTTAGAATTGGTAGCTTTATCAGCTAATCTTTATGCGATTTCTAAGGAAACCCATTTGATGGACAAAATCAAAGATCTGTCAGAACAAGGCAAGGACAAAATCAACGATTTTATGAAAGAGAAGATTGTTGATGAGAATGGCAATGAAGTTGAATTCATTGAAAGACTCATGATGAAAGCCCATGAAGCAAAAGAGGAACTTGAAGATAAAATTGGCGAGATGGTGGCTGTTTTTTATGATAAAGTAAACATCGCACATGTCGATAAAGTGAAAGAACTTGAGTTGAAAATTGATCAATTAAGTAAAGATTTAGCGCTTGCAGAAGCTCGAATTAATCACATAGAAAGCAAGTCATAAGTTGAATGGGATTATTTGACACAATTCGTAAACGGTACCGTTCATTTGTTCGTTACAATCAGATTCTACGCATTTTCGTACGCTATGGTTTTGAGGATATTGTTTCTTACATGGTGGAGACAAAACGTTTTTCTTTCATTCGAAAATTACTTCCGCATGCCACGAAGAAAAATGCACAGAAGTATACAAAGTTTGAGAAAATGCGCTTGGTTTGCGAGGAATTGGGTCCAACTTTTGTCAAATTTGGCCAAATATTAAGTAATCGTCCTGATTTACTACCGGCAGAATTAATCGTTCAGTTTGAAAAACTGCAAGACAGTGTGCCTCCGCAACCAGGAGCTGTTTCAAGGCAAGTAATTGAAACGGAACTAAAAAAATCTGTAGACGATTTATTCGCTTGGTTTGAACCGGAAGCTTTTGCATCGGCATCGATGGCACAGGTGCATAAGGCAACTTTGAAGACTGGAGAGAAAGTAGCAATCAAAGTTCAGCGGCCTGGAATTCGTGAAGTAATAGTTGAAGATATCAAAGTGATGTACATGCTTGCTGGTGTTTTTGAAAAAAGAATTCCGTCGCTAAAAAGTTTTGATCCATATGGATTGGTTAAAAGCTTTGAAGAAAGTATCATGAAGGAATTGGATTTTATTCATGAATCTGTCAATATTCAGCGCTTCGGACAGAATATTCAAGAGGATCCGCACGATACAACAACACATGTTCCCAAAGTTTATAGAGAATTTACAACGGTTAAGGTGCTCACCATGGAATTCATTGCTGGTGTCAAAGTAACGAATGGTGATGTTCTTGAATCAAAAGGATACAATAGAAAAGAGGTAGCACACAAACTAGCTGTCACATACATTAAACAAGTATTTGAGTATGGATTTTTTCACGCAGATCCGCATCCAGGAAATATATTAGTTCTTCCAAATGGACATGTGTGCTTTCTTGATTTTGGAATGATGGGAAGCATTATGCCTCGGGATATTGAAATGTTTGGTCATTTATTTTTAGCTGTGAAAGGTAAAGATGTGCGCAAAATAATTCGCGTATTGATGCAAATGTCACAAACCACTTCCATCAAAGACATGCGCGCTCTTGAATATGAAATAAATGAATTCGTTGCCAATTATGGTTTGAATGAAATCCATGAAAATGAAATGAGTTCCGTGCTCATGCAATTGAAAGATATTATCGTTATACATGAACTAAAAGTACCACCGCATTTCTTTTTGCTTGCACGCTCAATGGTCACTATTGAGGGACTTTTGAGAAACCTGGATCCAGAAATTGATTTATTAGAAATTGCGCGACCTTATTTATTATCAGCCATTGCAAAAAAACTGAATCCATTTAAATTGGGTCAAAAAATATTGAATGGATTGTATGAATTTGCGAATTATATGGAAGAGTTTCCGCATGATTTAAAGAATGCTATCCGCAAAATCAATTCAGGTAAGATCAATGTGAATTTGAATCATCAAGGTGTTGATCCCTTGGTGCATACCATCAATAGGGTTGCTAAGCAAATAGCTAGTTCCTTAGTAATTGCTGCCTTGTTAGTTGGATCTGCAATGTTTATTATAAATAAAGTTGAACCTTTTTGGTATGGTTATTCACGCTATGGTGTGATTGGAATTATGATAGCAGCATTTTTAGGATACGGAATGGTCAAAGATGTGTTTAAAGGTGACCATGATGACTGGAAAGGATGGAATGAAAGAGATTGATTATTCCATATTTTTAGACTTTCTTTTGAGCGATTGATAATCTAACCAATACAATACTTTAATTGAGAAGCTATTACTTGGTTGATAGTCAAACATGCGTGTTAAATTGTTAAAGTAACTGGCTGTTACAAGCTCATCACTTGAGAAAATGGCATTTTTCCATACAATGTTTATTTCACTTCCCGGAAGAAACACCCATCGGTAAACTAAGTCAATTGTGAAGGCATTGAAGTTCGTGTTGTATGCGGATACTCCATTTACATCCATCCCCGTCAATGAATTTGGTGTCAAAGACCCATCTGGATTTAAATTAAAAAATGAATTGTACGAAATAGAAGAACGATAGTGTCTCAAACGAAATGTGGCACTCATTCTGTTCGTTAAGGTATATCGAAAATTTATTGTATTTGTGGTATTAAATCGATCTCTAGATCCAAAGACAACTGCATCTGTAATAATTGCTGGTTCGGAAAATGCAACTGCATATCCTTGACCATTAAATGAATAATTCTGGACAAATTCATATACCAAGAACATTTTATCGCTTAAACGGAAACGTGGACTAACATTATATTCAAACTCAGTCCAGTTTTCTCGCCCTATGAAAGTATAGGAAAAGCCAAGATCCAATGCAAATTTCTTTTGATAATTGGAGGAAAACCAAGCGCCTAAATCAAGCCATGTCGGTCGTGTAAAAAACATCCCTTCCTTTCGTGGCTCAAAATAATCGAAACTTTCAGTTAATGAACCATTCATTCGGATACCTGCGGCATGAAACTTCTTTAAAAGAATAAAATTATTCCAATTTATATATGTCGCTGTATATACATTAGGTTTATAAAGTCTGTTATAAGAAAGATTGAAGTTGCTGGAAAATTGATTTAATTTCCAGAAAGGTTTAAAAATTCTATACGCGATGGATGTTTCAAAAATTCGTTTATTATTGTTGGAGTTGAACCCAAGATCATTGGGGTCAAAAGTGTGTGATTCCTCAAAATAGGACCCACTAGCGATAAAATTACCTGTTTGCTTTCCGGAAGAAACGCCAAAATTATATCCAGTACTCACATTTTGTGATGAAAATTTATTGGATAACGCTGAACTCCCTGCAACAAAGTATTTGTTGTTTTTGGTATTGATTTTAGTATTTAAACCAGTAACATTTGCATCATAAAAGAGTCCTTCTCGCATAACATTTGTGTTTGTGAGCGTAATCGAACTATTGTTTTGGAGGTTTTGATCTAAAACAACCACGTTGTAATTTGTTAAAGGAGAAGAAACAATTTGTCTTTCAGCACCCGTTATTGCGTTTACGGCAGTTGAATATTGTTCCGCAGTTATCCCATTGAAAACACCAATTCCTAATCCTGATTTGGTCCTGCCAGAAAGTTTCGTAGCATTGTATAATTTAGATGAAGAAGGCGTATTTGTCAAATATTCATTTTGATTGAGGTTAGTACTCAAGACTGCATAAGGTGATTGTATTCCAATACGTCTTGAATAAAAAAGTCCAGATTTGTTAAATAATTCTGTACCTTCTGTGAAAAACTGTCGATTTTCATTGAATTGTATTTCGAAAGGGCTCACATTCAATACTTGGTTATCGAAAACAACCTGACCGAAATCAGGAACTAAGGTCATATCTAATGTAAAAGCCTCATTTAATCCCAGTTTAATATCCATACCGCCATTGAAGGATCCAGACCAATCGCTTTGGTCAGCTGCATCTGTCGGAAAATGATCTGCATAGGCGGAAATATAAGGCATAAATGCCAGTCTCAAGGGAGGTTCAATTCCTTTAATATTTTCAGCATCGCCACACTGAACTAACCAATTATCCAAATCTGGTTTTATTGGACTCCATGTTGCTTCTTCCCTGTTTCTGCAGATTTGACGATAAAAATTTATTCCCCAATTTTGAATTT
>JBIIKG010000224.1:0-4545 GCA_044233275.1 Crocinitomicaceae bacterium
TGCAATAACTGCGTCGATTTGTCCCATTTTTGCTTCAGAAAATTCAATTCGTTGGGCTAAATCAGGCGCAAATTGGATGAGATGTTTTGAAAATGCTGGAAGCAAAGTTTTATCATTGCTGCTCAACTTACAAACAGCTGTATTTCCAGAAAGAAGTACACAGATAAAATCATGAAATCCAACCAATGGAATATTTCCAGCCATAATTACTCCTACCCTTTTTGGACTTGTTGTAAAAGAATAGTTCTTTAACCACTCTTCTAATTGATTCTCATTTAGTTGAGAGCCCAATGCAGATAATGCTTGACGCACATTATCAGTTGTAAACCAGCCATTAAAATGTTGTTGACGTTGGATCAGATCATTTAGTGAATTGTACTCTTCTTCCGTCAAACCAATTGAATAATCAACCCATTCTTTATTCTCACCCAGTGAAACCATCAACTGTCCGAGTTGACAAAGGCTTTTAATTATCGTATTTCTTTCCACATTGCAAAGGTAAAGAACACAATGAATATTGCATGAAAAAATAATTTTAAGATAAATGAACATTTCATTTGCTAAAGCGTTGCTATATTTGCAAACTCAAACGAAAGAATACAAACTGTCATGGCGATAATTATAACCGATGAATGCATTAACTGTGGGGCTTGCGAGCCAGAATGTCCAAATAATGCAATTTACGAAGGTGGTGCTGAATGGAAATATTCAGATGGAACGACACTTAAAGGGATCATAACTACGCTTGATGGTGAAGAAATTTTAGCTGACAAGCCATTAGAGCCGATTAACATGGATGTTTATTTTATCGCTCACGATAAGTGTACTGAATGTGTTGGTTTTCATGATGAACCACAATGTGCTGCAGTTTGTCCAGTTGACTGTTGTGTTGACGATCCAAACTACCGTGAATCAGAAGACGAATTGTTGGCGAAGAAAAGTTTCTTACACTTATAATTGTAGTTTCTTTTTATTAATCTCTCAACTTTCGAATCGGATATAAGTTTGTATCTACTTCAGGTTTAATTGGTTTATCATTTGGAATGTCATTTACTGGCTTTTCTTCAATCGTTTGAATTTCCGTTAAGAAAATGTCTTTGTTTCTCCCCCCAATTAAGCGCGTTAATTCTTTTCCTTCCGGACTCAAAAATAATAATGTAGGGTAGGCGTTAATTTTATATTCAAATTTTTCCAATTTACCTTCAATACTCGCTGCATTCGAGCGCACTGCAATGAAATGTTCGTTAATGTATGCGCTTACAGCTGAATCTGTAAAAACATCTTTCTCCATTATTTTGCATGGAGGACAAGCTGTTGAATAAAAATCAATAAAGACTTTTTTATTTTCTTTTTGAGCCAATTCGATTGCTTGTTTAATTGTCAAATTTTTAAAATCTATGTTCGAAAATGAAATAAAACTCATGAACACAAAAACAACAGCTATAATTCCTCCAATGAATTTCATAATTTCTAATTTTCTGAGACAAGCCAAATATTGTTCCAAAAAAAAGTCTAGACTTACATCTAGACTTTTTAGCTTCACTAATTGAATCTTTTAATAACTTGTAATAACGCCAATTGGTTTTTTATAATCGTAACCATCAAAAATCAATGTTCCACCATTATTTTTAGCTAATTTCTTGATAAAACGTGTTCCGCCTTTACCCCATTTTTTAGTAAGGTTCATGTAAATTCCTTTACCCATTTGACCACCAGAAAAATAGCCTTCAAAAGTGCCGTTTCCTTTTACTTTTGAAACTCCATAACCACTGTAACAGTCGCCATACATACATCCGTTATATGTAAATGTTACAGGCTTCAATGCTGTTTCGAAGCAATATCCATATTTACAATAACGATAGAAATCATCATATTTAATATAAACGATTCCATCATCTCCCCAGTCTTCACCCCAAGAATTAGCAACGGTAAAACATCCACCTAATTTCTCATCGTCATAACCAATAACGGTCATAGCATGACCACCGTACAATTCGCTACTGTTTTCAGAGACAAAAACCCCATCATCACCAACGCTAAAAAATGTTCTTGGAACATCCATCGCGAACAAAACTGGGTGGTTTAATGATAACGCATAACAAACGGATTCAATTGTTTCATCTCTATCGGTAAACAAGTCAAACAAACGATAATAATCAGAGAAATCAACCAAAGCATTTGCGTCATCCCAATCAGGAATATTTCCACATGAAGCTTCGTCAATTTGTTTTCTTTTTGTATCATTTTTAACGATAAATTCGCATGCATCATCCATGTACGTGCCATCTGCACATGTCTTATAATCTCCATCATCATCAGGAATGATATTCATGTATGTATACAAAGGATCATATACCCAAGCACTGACATCATTGACATTCTTCCTATTCGTCAAAATTGCATGTTCCATGGAAGCCACATAATACGTAGAAGCCCATCCAACGCAAGTACCCATATCTCCTTGATCACCAATTTTAGGTACGTATTTTCTTAAAGAAACACTTTTTGGTAAATTATCACCAAATCCTAACGGCTTTTCAATCATTGGAACTGCTTTATAAGCAGCATCATCGAATAAAAGTCCAGTTTTTCTTTCTTGCGCAATCAAAGTACTTGACCCGACCAATAAGAAAGCAACGATTAAATTTGTTTTTTTCATGTGTTTGATTAGTTGTGGATAAAAAAATTAATTTATTGTGTATAAAACCCATTTATCGATGCATTTTTCTTGGTTCAGAAAAACCATCATTTTATTTTTTGGATAGAGGTAAATATGACCTTGACGAGATGCCATAATTACTTCTGGCAAACCATACGCTTCGATCAATTGTCTTTCAGTTGAGCCAACTTTTGTTCCTTTGACCATTTTACCTGCATAGTTGGCTTTTGTAGAATGAAAAACGATTCCCTCGCCCGTTTTTGCATTGATCATCATAATCGTAGAAGAATCGCGCAAACCACATAACAAAGAATTAGAGCGAGAATAGAAAATTTCCTCTTTAGTGGCTTCCAAATTTTCAAAATCACGAATACCTTCAATCCTTTCTACTTGCGCTCGGGCTGATTGAGTTGAAGCGGCTGATGCTAAATCTTCATCTGTCCATCCAATTGGTTGACCTTTTGATTTAATTGAAGCGATATCCCCTCCACTGATAATGTTCTTATTGTAGATTGCTAAATCATGACCTTTGGCAATTAGCTCTGTTAATAAACTCTCTGTTAATGCTTTATCTCCTTCTGGGTTTTGATGATTGAGTAAAGCTAAAACTAATTTAATATTGTCTTCGGTATTTTTTCTACCGTCCGCTTTTGCATACTTTGCAGCATACTTTAAACTTATTTCTGCTTCATCGTATATATTAAGTATAATTTGCGCACAAGCCAAATTCAAGTAACCGGAAGAATATGTTTTATCAAAGCGCGTTGCCTGTTCGAACTTCTCTTTTGCTTTTTCAAATAATTGAATAGCTGCGTCGCCCATTCCTTTTGATCCTCCTCCTCGAATTCTACTTTCAAGATCAATTTCTACTGGATAAATAAATGATATGTCATCTCCAGCTTCTTCAATTCCTTTCAGAAAGTATGCAACACCTAAATTATTGTAAATTTCACGGCTGTTAAAACCTTTACCTAAAATGAATTCATAACACTGAATAGTAACATCATATTCTTTTAAAAGCATGGAATAATTTCCAGCTTCAAATACTTTGATGTATGAGGATACGATTGAGTCTTGTTTCTGAGCAATTATAATTCGTTCTTGTAAGGTTGGATATTTAGGACTATCCTGTAATTCATAAGCCTTATATAAATCAGTTAATAATTTTCCTGAAATCCCAGACACATTATATCCAGCTATATAGCAATAGATTCCGCCACGCTCATCAGCTTGTGTTTCAAATCGTTTCACTCCATCTTTATCAATATCTTTGATTTCTTTCCCAAGGTTTGCAATGGAGAATGAGGAACTGAATTCATTTCCCCAGTGATGCTTTAAATGATGGTGACTGACCTCATGACCAATTAAATAAGCAATTGCATCATCTCTACGCGCTCCCATTGTTGCACAAACATCAAATGCTTTTTCTTCGAACCCGATCATGGGATAACCATCTTTGTTTTTCATCATATAAGCAATTCGTGCTGCTTGTTTTGTATCGAACAAAAATTTTGGTTTTTCTTCAGCCAATCCCATTGCAGAATAAACTTTATTATAAATTCCTTCTACTATTTTGGCTTTTTCTTCAGGAGTAATTGCCCAGGCTGACTGGACGAATAGAAGCATTAAAAAAAGTACTTTTCTCATTATTTTTTCTTTTTTGATTTAGTTTTTTTGTTCGCTGAACCAACTTTAGGTTCGGTGCTTTTGTTTTCGATTGTAATAACTTCCACTTTCGGATCTTCTAAAGCATTGTCTAATTTCACCTCTCCAAATCCCAAGCCCTCACTTTCAAAACTATTATTGATGAATTTACCCGCTTGAGTTTCTCCATTTATATTGAAAAAAGCACCGATGCCATCTCTTTTACCATCTTTCCATTCGCC
>JBIIKG010000214.1:0-4883 GCA_044233275.1 Crocinitomicaceae bacterium
CGACCAAAAAAAGTTGTTGAAAATTAAATTATCATTAACTACGATTTTATATAAACTAAAATTAATCCCTAACTTATTAATCCTAAATTTTTCAGTTCATAAAATAAAAGTGTTTAGAAATTACAAATTCTTGCACCAATACACTAGGACAATCAAGTGAAGGACTGCTGCCATTCTAAAAAAAAATAGACAGTTAAAATCAATTTCTTTAAAATGGTTGTTAATTTATTTAGGAAAATTATATTTCAAATTAGTAATAGAATTTATCTAACATATTTTTTGGTTAGATACTATTTATTTTTTAAGTTTTCTTTTTTTTTATTTTTGAGATTATTCATATATATTTGCACTATACTAAATTCTACTACTATGAAAAAAGCACATTATTTTTTCATTGTTCCCATTTTTGTTTTAGGTTCAATGAATGTTTCTGCGCAATCAGCAACAAAAAACTCAAATCCCCAAGTTCAATTATCTGCCCCAATATCGCTTGATGAGGCACGTCAGAATTACACCACAGCTTTGGAAAACGTAAAGAAAGCAGCAAGTTCATCACGTGCAGAAAACGCTAAATGTGAAAGCATTCTCACAAACAGCAAAGGGCAACTTCGCAAAGCGCTGGAAACTGCAATTTCTGCAGCTACAAATCAAGAAATGAAGACTGCATTAGAAGCAGAATTAGCAACATTAATTTCATCTAATTAAACTAATCATTATGAAAAAAATAATTACTTCAATTTTCACTGGTTTATTACTGTCTGCTATTATTCAATCAGATTTAAAGGCACAAGCAATTAATGAAGGTTTTGATGTTATTACAACCTTACCAGGAGCTGGGTGGGTACAAACAAATAATAGTGTTCCTATTGGATCAACAAATTGGTTTCAAGGAAACGCAACTGTTTTTCCCGCTTTCAACGGTGCAACTGATTCATATATTGGCGCCAATTTTAACAATACTACCGGTGCAAACACAATCAGTAATTGGTTGCTAACACCCAATCGTACAATTAAAAATGGAGATGTAATTTCATTTTATACCCGAACCACTTTAGATAATATGTATGCTGACAATTTACAATTACGTATGAGTTTAAATGGAGCAAGTACAAACGTTGGAACAGGTTCTGCTGCTGTTGGTGATTTCACGGTTTTATTATTGGAAGTTAATCCATCGCTTGCCTTGAGTGTTTATCCTTTCACTGCTTGGACTCAGTATACGGTGACTGTTTCTGGTTTGTCTGCACCAACTTCAGGACGTTTTGCTCTTAGATACTATGTTCCAAACGGCGGTCCAGCAGGAGCTAATTCAGATTTCATCGGAATAGACAATTTCATTTATACTCCCTATGTATGTCCAACTTTAACAATGACATCAGCCGGAGCGTTAATAGGCGGAACAGCTGGATCAGCATATTCAACAATATTGACACAAACAGGAGCCTTAGGAACTCCAACTTTTGCGTTAACTAGTGGTGCATTGCCTTCTGGTTTATCAATGTCAACAGCTGGAACAATTTCAGGAACACCGTCTGCTTCTGGAACTTTTAACTTTACAGTTACAGTATCCGATAATAGCGGGTGCTCAACGGCAACAGCTTACTCAATTACAGTCGTTTGCCCACCAAATCCTACTTCTTTAAATGGACTGCCGACACTTTGTTCGAATGCTGGTCTATACAGCTTGACTCAAGGTTTGCCTGCGGGAGGAACATATTCTGGAACTGGTGTTACAGGACCGTCATTTGATCCATCAACAGGTACTCAAAATATCACCTACAATTACACTGATATTTATGGTTGTGCATACTCGAGTTCAAATCAAATTACAGTTAACACCGCTCCAACTGTATCATTGGGAGCATTTTCTGATGTATGCAGTAATGCAGGAACCTTCGCTTTAACTGGAGGTTCACCAGTAGGAGGGACATATTCAGGAACCGGAGTTACAGGAACTGATTTTGACCCAACGGTTGGTAATCAGAATATTACGTATTCATACACCGACGGCAATAGCTGTTCTAATTCAGCTATTTCAACCATTTTAGTTAACACTGCACCAAGTGTATCTCATACAGCTGTTGCAGATATTTGTGAAAACGCAGGTGCAGTAACTTTAACTGGCGGACTTCCAGTTGGTGGCACTTATTCAGGAACGGGAATTACAGGTGCTGATTTTGACCCGACTGTTGGAACTCAATCAATAACATATTCTTATACAGATGCAAACAGTTGTTCAGACGCTACAACTTTTACAATTACAGTTATTCCTTCTGAAACGGCGACTCTTATGCCATTTGTTGCAGTTTGCGATAATTTGGCGCCAATCACCTTAGCAGGTGGGATGCCAGTTGGAGGGGTTTACTCAGGTACTGGTGTTACAAGTGGAGCTTTCGATCCATCTGTTGGAACACAAACAATTTCTTACACTGTTGGAGTTGGTACATCTTGCGAATCAGTAGCTTCAGAAATCCTTAGCGTTAACACTGCTCCAATAGTTGGTTTGACATTGAACCCAACAGCTGTTTGTGTTTATGATGCCTCATATACATTATCAGGTGGGTCTCCAGCAGGAGGAACCTATTCAGGCACTGGTGTTACTACTGGTAGCTTTAATCCTTCGACTGCAGGAATTGGTTCAACTAATATTAACTACACTTATGTTGATGTTAATGGTTGTTCGAATAGCGCAACTGCTTCGATTACTATTGATGGATGTGTTTCAATTGAAGAAATGAATAAAGTAACTTTCACTATTTATCCAAATCCAGCTAGCTCAACTTTCAATATTTCATGTTCGGATGTAATCAATTCTTTTGAATTGGCAATTTACGATATGACAGGTAAAAAGTTAAGAACTGAAAGTCAGCTAAATGGAGATTCATTAATTGAATTTTCTTTGTCAAATATGAATGCTGGTATCTATTACGTAAAAGGGATAATTAACAATCAAAATGTTAACTTATCTATTACGATTAAGTAAATATTACAATTATTTAAAGGGCTTTATGGATTTCATAAGGCCCTTTTTTTGTTTAAAAGAGATTTATTTTATGCACTTTAAATAAATTTAAAACGATATTTGCAAAGAGTAAAGGTGCGTTCAATATGATGTCGAGAATTTATAAAATTGGTAGTAGCGAGAACAACGATATTGTTTTAATCCATCCATCTATAGCAAGTTTTCATGCGGAGGTGTATGTGGATCCTCAAGGGAACTGTTTTTATACTGATTTAAGTACTCTTTCCGGGACAAAACTCAACGGTATCAAAATGAATCAACCAGCTTTATTGAGTCCAAACGATCAATTAATACTAGGGGAGGGTCAAGAATTAGATTGGGAAATGATTTTTTTTAAGCGTGTCTCGATTCACAAACAACCGAAGAAAGTAAAGGATGAAGAACCTATACCACCATTAAAACAACAAAGTCCTCCAACTCCGAAACCATCAACTAAGCCAGTTTCAACTGAAAAATTAGTAGAAATATCCAGCCAACCCTTTTTAAGAAAAAACTTAGACTTAATTCTGATCTTTAGTGGAATTATTCTTTTGTTGTTCGTTCTTTCTATAATGTAGTATAGAGGCATAAGGCATTAGGCTTTAGGCTTTAGGCTTTAGTTCAATCCATACCACATTTTTTATATTCTCCGTGCTCTCAGCTTCTCAGTGGTAAACACTTTTTACCTTATATTTATAAAATGAAACAAACACTCAGCATTATTCTTCTTTTCATTGGTTTATCAGTGATGAATGCCCAACAAACAATTAATGGCTCAATTGTACACGATGGCATAACTAGAACTTATATTTTATACGTTCCAGCTAATTATACAGGTGCAACAAATGTTCCGCTGCTTTTAAATTTCCATGGTTACGGAAGTAATGCTAGTCAACAAATGGCTTATGGCAATTTTCGCCCAATAGCCGATACCGCAGGATTTCTGATTGTTCATCCACAAGGAACATTGGATAATTCCAATACGACGCATTTTAATGTGGGTTGGGGTGGAAGTGCGACAGATGACCTTGGTTTTACAGATGCATTAATCGATTCACTTTCTGCTAATTATACAATTGATCAAAGTAGAATTTATTCCACTGGAATGTCAAACGGTGGATTTATGAGTTTTCACTTGGCGTGTAATTTAAGCAATCGAATTGCCGCTATTGGCTCGGTTACGGGTTCAATCGTTCCGTTTACATTGACAAATTGCAATGCGTCACATCCAACACCAGTTCTTCAAATTCACGGGACAGTTGACCCTACAGTTCCATATAACGGTGGTGCGGGTTGGAGTCAAGCAATTCCAACATTAATGACTTATTGGGCGAACTATAATAATTGCGATTTACCTGCAACAACAACTGCTGTTCCTAATATAAACACAATTGATGGAAGCACCGTTGAAAAGATTGTATATGAAAATGGCGATAACTGTGTTGAAGTTGTTCACTTCAAAATCACTGGCGGAGCGCACACATGGCCAGGAAGCGCATTCCCATTGTCGGGCACAAATTACGATATCAATGCATCAAAGGAAGTATGGAATTTCGTTTCAAAATACAACCTAAGTGGTTTAATAGATTGTCCAGCATTAGAATTGAATGAAAATGAATCAGATGTATTCGATGTTTATCCTAATCCAAGCAGTGGAATGGTGTTATTAAAAGGAAAATTTGATTCCCAAACAACTTATGAAATTTACGATTTGAGAGGTGTCAAAATTAGCTGCGGCGAAGTTTACGAATCTAAAATAATTGATTTATCGCAGCTTGAATCAGCTGTGTATCTTATTAAGATTGGCAGTGAAATGAAGCGAATTCAACTTGTAAAATAAGTTAATAATAAAATTATTAAAACATTGATTTTGAAATATTTA
>JBIIKG010000046.1:0-14937 GCA_044233275.1 Crocinitomicaceae bacterium
GGATTTGTGGTAATGGACTTTTACTCGCAGAGCGATTGAAAACAATTATCTCATCTGTTTCGGATCAACAAATAGAGGTGTTTGAGATAATCGTCAACAAGGATGAACCTTGGAGCGAGCCTATTCGTTTGTCAATTGAGCAAAGTAAATTAAAGCACGGATATATTTTGTTGGTTGATGATGTATTAAACTCCGGAAAAACAATGCAATACGCGTTAGTTAAGATTTTGGAACAACCTACTAAAGCAATTAAAACTGTTGCTCTTGTTGATAGAACACATCGCCGTTACCCCATAAAAGCAGATTTCGTTGGAATTAGTTTATCCACCACATTGAAAGAACGTGTGGAAGTAGAATTAAGCGATACCAATTCTCACGCATACTTGCTATGAAAAAAACAACCGAATCCAGCTCGAAATACTCGAGTCTTGAAAATATGTCAACGATTGATTTGTTGACCAATATGAATACTGAAGACAAGACAGTTCCACTTGCCATCGAAAAAGAAATTCAAGCTATTGAATCATTTGTTGATGCTTGTTTTGAACGAATGAAAACTGGTGGTCGCTTGTTTTACATTGGTGCAGGAACAAGTGGGAGATTGGGCATTGTTGATGCGAGTGAATGTCCTCCAACTTTTGGAGTAGAACATGGAATTGTAGTTGGAATTATTGCTGGAGGAGATACCGCTATTCGCAAAGCAGTAGAATTCGCAGAGGATGATATTCATCAAGGCTGGATTGATTTAACAACTCACAACATTAATTCGAATGATACATTGGTAGGAATTGCTGCATCTGGCACTACCCCTTATGTATTAGGTGCGATTGACAAAGCAAAAGAAATTGGTGTGCTTACTGCAGGAATTTCTTGTAATCCAGGAAGTCCATTATCTAGAGTTGTTGATTACCCAATTACGCCAGAAGTTGGTCCCGAATTCGTAACTGGTAGCACGCGTATGAAGTCAGGTACCGCTCAAAAGTTAGTATTAAATATGATTTCTACATCATTGATGATTAAACTGGGACGTGTAAAGGGAAACAAGATGGTCGATATGCAGTTGAGCAACAATAAATTGGTTGACCGTGGAGTAAAAATGATTATGGATGAAATCAACGTTTCCTATTCAGAAGCAGAAGAATTGTTAAGGCAGCATCATTCTGTTCGCAATTCAGTAGATCATTATTTGGCACAAAAAAAAGAGGCTTAACGCCTCTCTCTTATTAATTTCTAATAAATTCTCTGAATTCCAGCTTTGTAGAATCGAAGGTAAACAATGGAATTATTGTCTTCGCATTGTCTTTATCAATTATACGTGGATATAAATACTTCGCGATCTCTAAACGATTTTCTTCGAACGCATAAATTTCAACTAATTTGTAGGCTTGAGATGCTGTCATACACGTTCCAACAAAATCTTTCTTTGTTAAATCCATTTTATCATCTTCAAAATCGAATTCTTCCAAATCTTTTAGATAAACATTTACATCACCCATAATTTTCTGACAAGAAACAAAATTCTGAGAAGTCGCAATTGAAACAACTTGATTAGAACTACTATTAACGTTAGTGTTCGGATTTGTATTAACATTTGTGTTGGTGCTTTGACCATTCACATTCGTGTTAGTTGTAATTGTTTGAGTACCACCTGATGTAGTTGTTTGAGTGCCATTTGTTGTAACAGTCGTTGTAGTAGTCTGATTTACTGTTTGAGTTTCATTTATAGTTGTATTCGTTCCAACGCCTGTTCCTGACATATTAATTGACATGTTAACACCGCCTTGCCCATTATTCATGGTTGGATCCGTTACATTCACATTCATATTAATACCCACATTTCCATTTTGCATTGTTGGGTCGTTAGTAGTTGTTTGCGTATTAATTGTTGTCGTTCCTGATTGCGAATTTTGATTTGTGGTGCCATTCACATTCATGTTGATTCCCACATTTCCATTTTGTAGTGTAGGATCCGAAGTTGTTGTTTGTACATTAATTGTTGCCGCACCTGATTGCGGAACTTGATTTGTGCCATTCACATTCATGTTAATTCCAACGTTTCCGCTTTGCATTGTAGGATCCGTAGTTGTGGTTTGTGTATTAATTGTCGTAGTTCCAGACGATTGATTTTGCCCTGATCCTGAAGTATTGATTGTAGTCGTTCCATTTTGCTGCGTATTAGCAGGAATTGTGCTTTGCTGAGTATTTGTTGTTACCGTTTGAGTAACGACAGCATCGGAATAAACAGCAGAATTATTTGGTCGGTAGATAATAGTTGTTCCTGTTCCATTTTGACCATTTGCTGGCTCCATTCCAATCATTTGTAATTTTCCTTTACCTTTTTTGAAAATAACTCTAGTTGTCACAAAACTTGGTTCGTCCAACATGAAATTCTTGTCAATATCTCTTGTTTTTCCATCTGCAAAAATCAATTTCACTGAATAGGAACCATTATTAATACCACTAACTGAAACATTTGTCTGTGGTGCTGAATTTTGCTTGATACCATTTAGTATAACATAGAATTGTTGACCTCCATTATTGAAGATAGTTAATGTACTTTGTCCAAATGAAATAAAACAAGCGAACAAGAATAAAACTGTAGTAATTTTTTTCATATTTATTTTTTTATGCTGTCTTTGTATAAAACATGACCAAATTAGAACAAAGAATCCATTTGAACAAATTAGTACTGCACATTAATTTTCGTAAAATGAATCACATTATCCGATTCCAATTAACTTTGCGAAGATGCATTATGCAATAGTAGATATCGAAACAACTGGTGGAAGTCCAAAAAACTCAAAAATCACTGAGATTGCGATTTATAAGCACGATGGCAAACAAATTATTGCCGAATTTTCGAGTTTAGTCAATCCTGAAATGCAGATTCCAGAATTCATAGTGCGTTTAACGGGCATCAATAATCGAATGGTTGAAAATTCACCAAAGTTTTTTGAAATTGCCAAGCAGATAATTGAATTTACGGAAGATTGTGTTTTTGTCGCTCATAACGTTGGCTTCGATTATGGAATTATCCGTCACGAGTTTAAGACATTGGGATACGATTTTCGAAGACCACATTTATGCACGGTTAGAGCATCTCGCTATGTAATTCCAGGCAAAGAGTCATATAGCCTAGGAAAACTTGTTAGAAGTCTTGGAATTGAAATCAAAGATCGTCACAGAGCAGGAGGAGATGCATTGGCAACAGCGCATTTATTTACCTTGTTAATCGAAAAAGATTCAAGTGATTTAGCAACTTTCATTCAACAAGAAGTTAATCCGCGTATTTTACACCCTAATTTAGACTTGGAAAATTTAGAAGAAATTCCATTGAAAACAGGAGTTTATAAATTTTACAATGAGTTCAATCAATTAATCTATATTGGGAAAAGTAAACAAATCAAGAATCGCGTAGATCAACATTTACGCAATACGAAGACAAAAAAAGGAATTCAAATGCGCCAAGAAATTACGCGTATTGAATTTGAATTAACAGGGAATGAATTGATTGCGCTATTATATGAATCGGATTTAATTAAAGAGCATAAGCCGATTTATAACCGAATGCTCCGTAAGAGTTCTTTTCCCTTTGGATTGTTTTCGTATGAAGATGAAAATGGCTACAAAAGATTATATGCCGGTTCGACAACTAAGTCAACTGAAATTCCATTAACGAGTTTCTCCACTAAAAAAGAAGGAACTCAATACCTTGAATACATTTGTCAAAAATTTGAACTTTGTCAAAAGCTTTGTGATTTGTATCCGACCAACAGCGCTTGCTTTCATCATTCAATAAAGCAGTGCAAAGGCGCTTGTGTCAAAGAAGAAACGACTGAAGATTACAATCAACGTGTGACTGCTCTTATTGATGAGTTAATGATGAATGGCGAATCATTTTACATCATCGATAAAGGGAGACATAAAAATGAAAAAAGCATCATTTTAATTGAACGTGGTTCATTTCAAGGATTTGGATTTGCACCCTATCATTTCAATTCTCAGCCAATTGGTCGTTGGAAAAAGTTTATTGAAATCCGTGAGGAAAACAGGGATACACGAACGATTATTAGCATGTATTTGCGAAAACACAAAAGCACTTTACAAATTATACCGTTCTAAGGTAAAAAATGATTTTCAGTCACCCAGTGCACGACTAACATTAAGACCACCAATCCAACAAACACTATCATCTTGTCCTTTTTTATTTAGGACGAAATACCTTACCAAATCGTTGGCATAAAAAAAGCCGAATCTGTTGATTCGGCTTTTATAGTATGATTTAAAAAGCTTATGCTTTGATTTTCTTTGTAAAATCGATTAGAACTGGAGTTGCAATACACAACGATGAATAAGTTCCAACAACAACACCTATCATTAAGGCAAATACGAAACCTTTAATAGCAGCCCCACCTAATATAAATACTACTAATAATACTATGAAGGTTGTGAAAGATGTATTGATTGTTCTTGACAAAGTTGAGTTCAAGGCACCATTAATTTCATCTACTTGATTCACCTCTTTTTTCCAAGATAATTCTTCACGAATACGGTCATAAACAATTACCGTATCATTGATAGAATATCCAATAACTGTAAGAATGGCAGCGATAAATGATTGATCAACATCCATATTGAATGGTAAAACACCATGGAATAGCGCAAATACACCTAACACAATAATAACATCATGGGCAAGTGCAAGGATTGCTCCAGTTGAATACTGCCATTTTCCAAATCGCATTAGAATATAGGCAAACATGATAATTAAAGATAATATAACGGCAAACATTGATGAAGATATCAATTCCTTCGATACTGAAGCAGATACACTTCTTGATTCTTGAATTTCAGAGTTTCCAAACTTTTCAGATGCCGCAGCCAAACCTTCTTTTAATTTAGATTTTACTTCCTCGTTCGCTGACTCGTTATTTAACTTATAGTTAGTAGTAATTTCAACAAAGAAATTGTTAGACTTCGTTTTAATATCAACTGAAGCTGTTTTACCTTCTTCACTAAATACAACTAATAATTTTTCTCTTAAATACTCGATATCGTTTCCTACTGCCTTATCGAATTTAACACCAAAAGTTCGTCCTCCTGAGAATTCAATACTTGGATTAAGACCTCTAGTTGACAATAAGAAAACAGAACCGGCAACTAATACTCCAGAAAACAAGTAGAAAATTTTACGTTTTCCAACAAAATTAAAGTTGATTGTCTTAAATGCACCTTTGGTAAATTTAGTATCAAACTTAATTTCCTTCCCTTTATTCATCATCCAAATAAAGATTAAACGAGAGATAATTAAAGCTGCAAATACAGAGGTGAAAATACCAATGATTAGCGTTGTAGCGAACGATTCAATTGGACCAGAACCGAAAACTTTTAAAACGATAGCCGTTAACAATGTTGTTACGTTGGCATCGATAATAGATGACAAGGCTTTTTTGTATCCTTCATCAATTGCAGCGTGTTGGTCTTTACCATTGGCAACCTCTTCACGTATACGTTCGAATACGAGTACATTCGCATCAACGGCCATACCGATCGTTAAAACGATACCAGCGATACCTGCTAATGTTAATACCGCTCCGAAAGAAGCAAGTGAACCAAAAATGAACAACATATTCGCTAAAAGTGCGATATCTGCAACCAAACCTGCTTTTCCATAGTAGAAGAACATGTATGCAAATACAGCTGCCAAGGCAATAGCGAATGAAATCAAACCAGCTTCGGTATTTTCAGCTCCGATAGTTGGACCTACTTTCGTTTGTTCTTTAATAATACAAGGAGCAGGGAGTGCACCTCCATTAAGTAAACCAGCTAAATCTTTCGCTTCATCAATAGAAAATGAACCGGAGATCTGTGTATTACCGCCCGTAATTGCATTCATTACTCTTGGCGCGCTATAAACAACGTTATCCATTGTAATTGCTACAATTCGCTCAACGTTATCAGAAGTCATTAATGCCCATTTATCAGCACCTTCTTCAGTCATCGCAAGATCAACCGTAATTTTACCAGAATTTTGGTCATAACCCGTACTTGCTGTTTTAATATCTTTTCCACCTACTTTCGCTTTACCTGTTTCCGGGATACGAATTGCATACAACATATATGCTTTTTCCTTTGAATTTTGCTCAACACTTTCCAAATCAGCAGACCACATAAACTTCAAGTCCTCAGGGAAAACAGACATTACATCTTTTCGGTTCAAAATAACATCTACAGCACTTTTATCTTCAGGAGTAACATATCCCATCGCATAATTCCCAGCACCTTTAATGTAATCTGCCAAACCTTTTTGCCCGCTATTCAGGGCTGTAAGTGGTTCTGCTTTTTTAACTTCAGCAACCTTAGTGGTATCCTCTAATTTAGTGGTATCCTCAACAACAGCTACGTCATCTACTTTCGTTTCTTTCGAGCGAGAAACTTCAGTTGCTTGTTGCCATTGCGATCCAATTTCTTGTGGGAAATACGTTTCAAAAAACTGAAGATTTGCAGTTGATTGTAATTTTTCGGCTACAGTAGCTTCATCTTGTACACCTGGCAATTCGATATACAATCGATTATTAGCTGGATCTTTTTGAATATTTGGTTGCGCAACACCGAATTGGTTAATACGTCTTTCCATGATTTGCTCAACTCCATCCATTGAAGAAGTAGCTAGGTTCTTTAAGAAGTCTTCAACATCTGAATCAGATGAATTGATTCCCAACCCTTCCATGTCAGTAGTAGCAAACAAACGATTCAATTTCATACCGTTGTTGATACGCTTATTTTCATCAGTGAAAATTGAAATAAAATCACCACCTTTCGAAGTGTAAATTTTATAAGCACTATCAAAAGGCTTCTTGAATTGTAAATCACGCGGATTTCTTGCGAAATTTTGCACTAATTCAGGAATAGAAATCTCAAGAGTAACACTCATCCCTCCCACTAAGTCAAGACCAAAAGCCAAACTTCTTTTCTTAACTTCAGAGAAAGTTGATCCAATAAGTGGGTAAACTTTCGTTTCAGCTTTCTCCTTCAAAATCTGATTGATGAAAGCCGCTTTCGCTAACTCTTCAGCTTCAGGCTTTGAAAAATCAACCTGAGTATTATTCGGCAAGAAACCAATGTTGTTGTTACTTGCAGCTTCTTTCTTTAAATCAGCAACACGCTCGTTTGCTTCTTTATTCGCTTTCGTCTCTATTGAACTAGAAACCCAAGTGAACGACAGTTGGTAAACACACACCGCCGTTAATAATATTGTCAAAAACCAAAAAAATCCTTTATTACGCATTTCGTAAAACAGTTAGTTATCAATTAAGCCCGCAAATATAGAATTTCCCTTTATTAAAGTCAACAAAGTTTTAGATGTATTTCGCAAGTTTATTAACAGAACGTAAAATTAAGAAGAAAAGAAGCTTTTAAATTAACGATTTAGTCAATCGTTTTGCTAAATTCAATGATTCTTTCAGCAAACGAATCCCATGTGTTTTCTTCCTTATATTTTTGTAAATTCATTTGCATTTGCTGCAATTTATCGTCTTCAAACACATTTTCAACTCCTTCTTTTAGTGAATGTGCTTCAACTTTGTTTACAGCTATACCTCCACCAACTTCTTCCACGATTGACTTCAATCCACCCACATTCGTCACAATACACGGAACTTCAAATTGAAAAGAAATTGCTGTTATACCGCTTTGTGTAGCCGATCGATAAGGTAAAACACAACAATCAGTAGCAGAAAAGAAAGTACTTACTTCTGAATCATCAATGTATCTATCAAAAAAGAAAATGGAATCTTTTGATTTACTCTTGGCGATTTGTTGCTTGTATTTATCTGCGTTACTATACACTTCTCCTGCAATCACCAATTGGTATTCAGCACTTAATAATTCAAATGCCTCTAACAAAATATCCAAGCCCTTATAATCGCGAATCAACCCAAAAAACAACAATGTTCGCTTATTTGGGTTCAAACCAAGTTTGTTTTGAGCAGTTTCTTTGTCCAGTTTTAATCCAAATTGATCATACCAGGGGTGTGCTAGTCTGATAAATTTTGCAGTAGGCTTCATCTTCAATAAATCTTTTTCGACAGATTCAGAAAGTACTACAAACGCATCATAATTCTTTAAGAATAGCCGATTAAAAGGTTTGTCAAAAAAACGCTCTTCGTGCGGAATAAGGTTGTGAATGATAGCGATTCGTTTCGTGTGTTTGGCTTGCATTTTACCTAAAACACTCACACAATAACCAAAAAATGTCATCCAATAATTTGCAATAAAAAGATCCGGTTTGCTCAAATTGATTTTCACACCAGCACTTCGGTAAGTAAATGGATTAAATCCATGAACGATTCTTTCTGCTGGAATTTTATCTGCAGCATCCTCTGGAGTAACCACTTGTGTTTTGCCAGGAAAAAGCAGTTTAGGGTACTGAGTTGTAAAGGTAAAAGCCTTCACTTTAACATATTTGTTTTTTTCAAATGCTCTGAAAAGTCTAGCATTAAATTGAGCTATACCACCACGAAAAGGATAAAAAGCTGAAAAGATTGAAATACGCATACTTCAAAAGTAAGTAAAAAGAAGAAATGAAAAGAAATGTCTTTATTCGAAACCGTAGCCAATCAAGGTATAAAACAACTCCTCTCCATTGGTGACATTTAGTGTGTCAAAATTCTGAATAGTTAAATCCTTGTAATACTTCGATACCAAACCTACCCCTTTTGCATACGTTTCGTGTTTGCGGCGATAATCAACCAACGAAAAGAAATTTTCCTGTTCAACTCTCAATGTTGAGTCAAATGAAAAACCATTAAATGTACCTTCAAGATGAAGGTCTTCGTAATAACAATTCAATTCTGAGAAAGTGTTGAATGCATTTGCATTCCATTCCTTGGTGATACTTGGCTTAAAGACTAACTTAATGATGCGTTGGTTTTCTTCAATCAATTCGGCTCTATTTTCTGAGATAATAGCCATCCATAAATCACTTAATACCCAATTATCACTTGTATTATTTCGCTTGTACCGATAGAATTTACGGGCGATTCTTCCTTCGTTATCTACAACAGTATCTCCAATTACTGTTCTGAGCAAATAATTCAATGTATCATGTTGAATAGAGGCTCCAGCATCATGACGAATTTCTTTCACACGGTAATCAATATAGCGACCCACGGATAAATCAAAATAGTCATAATGAAACTGAAATGTTGGTGTATCCTTCTTACAAGAGAATACCAACAAAAACATTAAAAACGCACTAAAGAAAAGTTTGTATTTACTTCTAAACATGAGGCTAAAGTAGAAAAAGAGATTGAAATAAAAAAAGAAAACTAACCATTTGGATTTATTCCTTTTGCTTTCATTTGTTTCATTATATGTTCTAAATCTTTCCCTTCTTTCAATTGACCATAATAATAGTAGGATTTCCCAACCTCTTTACCTGTTTCGTCATAAGCGAATTGCCAACCATGACGAATTCCATTTTTATATCGTTCCATGATCATTTTCTTTCCATTTGGATGAAAATAATCCCAAACGCCCACTTTCTTGTCCATGTCATAAGATCCTTTGGAACGTGTAACACCTGTATCAAAGTATTCGACTGCTTCACCTTTTAGTTTTCCGTTTTCATAGTTGAAGGTTCCCGATACAAAACGAGACTTGTCATTTACATCTTCAGGAACAAAGTAAATCGTCTTCTTTCCATGTAGTAAATCGTTTTTAAATGTCTCAGTTGTACTCAATCTTCCTGAAGGCAAGAAATTCATCCAAACAGAATCCTTTTTCATATCTCGGTAAATCCCAGCACTCATTAAATTGCTATTCTCATGGTAGAAGTATGCTAGAGAACGTGTTGAATTTTCATCATGCTTAATAACTGCCTTTACTTTTGTTGAAGGATAGAAATACGTAAATGTCCCAACTGGTTTGTTGTCTTTAAACTGACCTTTGTATTCATAAACTTTACTTTTTGGATACGTTTTACTCCAAGGGCCTTGTTTTCTACCTTTTGAATCAATTTGATTTTGACCAAATCCTATAAAGGAAATCAAGAATGTTAGAAGAAAAATTATTTTACCCATGTTATAAACTTTTTGCCAGTTGATTCAAGCACTCAACATAAAGATCAGCTTTCGAATCATCCATTTTAGTTGGAGATATTTTTACAGTTTTCATGCCAAGTCGTTTTCCAAATTCAATATCACTATCTGAATCGCCAACCATAACACTTTTTGAGAAATCTATTTCTGGGAATTCACTTTTCGCTTTCAATGCCATTCCGCCTTTTGGTTTACGCATTAATGAGTTTTCCTTTGCCAATTGTGGTGCAAAATAAACCGCATCTATTCGTCCTCCCAAGTTTTCAATTTCTTGAACCATATAAGTATGAACTGCCAATAAGTTACTTTCCGTCATCAAGCCTTTGCCGATACCTTGTTGATTGGTTACGACAACAATTCTTCCGAAGATTTTCGAAAAATGAACAATAGCATCTGGCACCTCGTCTAGAAAAATAAATTCTTCAATGGTTTTGACATAATCATCCATGATGCGTTGATTTATAACGCCATCACGATCCAGAAACAAAGTCCAAGAAGAATCAATATTCCACATGTATTAGTCGATTGTTGTTTCAATCAAGTACACATTTCTACTCGCAGAATTTCGACCAATTAACTCCGCGACAAAACCCGCTAAGAAAAATTGAACTCCTAATATCATAGCTGTTAAAGCAACAAAGAATTCCGTTCGCTGCGCTATCAATCGACCAGATTTTTCGAAGAATAATTTATCGATACCCAGATAAAAACTGAATCCAAAACCTACGACAAACATTAGAATTCCTAAGACTCCAAAAAGGTGCATTGGTTTCTTTCCGAATTTACCCATGAAGACAACCGTCAATAAATCCAATGGGCCATTCACGAAGCGGTTTAGACCAAATTTCGTTGTTCCGTATTTTCTCGATTGGTGAATAACTACCTTTTCGCCAATTTTATTGAAACCCGCGTATTTTGCTAAAGGTGGAATGTAGCGGTGCATATCACCATACAATTCGATACTTTTTACAACTGCCTTTTTATAAGCCTTGAGTCCGCAGTTAAAATCATGTAAATAAATACCTGTCAATCTTCTCGCAGCCCAATTGTACAATTTCGTCGGGAGTGTTTTTGAAAGTGGATCATGGCGTTTTTTCTTCCATCCTGATACTACATCGAAATCATCTACCATAATCATTCGATACAATTCAGGGATTTCATCGGGTGAGTCTTGCAAATCGGCATCCATTGTAATGACTACATCTCCATTAGCTGCTTCAAAACCAACATGCAGAGCGGCTGACTTACCATAATTACGTTGAAATTTAATTCCTTTCACATTGGAATCTTCTTTGCTCAGCGATTCAATGATGTTCCATGAACCATCTTTACTTCCATCGTCAACAAATACAACTTCATAAGAGAGTTTGTTTTCTGTCATCACACGCTTAATCCAAGCATGCAATTCTGGAAGCGATTCTGCCTCGTTTAGTAAGGGAATTACAAGTGATATGTCGATTTTATTTTCAGTCATTTCCAATTAGATGTATGCAAAGATACGTTTTCAGTTAAAAGTCAATCTGCCTCAATCATTGAATGATTAACAATCAATCTTTCAAAACGCGAAAAACACTCGTTCCAACAGACAATAAATAAGTTCCACTTTTCAAATTAATTAAATTCAATTCAGTCAATCCAACATTCAAAATACCCGATTGCAGGACTTTGCCATTAATATCGCATAGTGAGAAATTACTTTCTTCATTGATTCTTTCAATAATAAGTCGATCTGTCACTGGATTGGGATATACCTTCAACGCTATTGGAAAAATAGAATTAGTTTCCAATACATTTGAATTCGAGATAAAGAAATAATCCAATCCACCTTCTGTGATATTCACTTCAGGATCAAGATCTGGCACTCTAACAATCATTTGTATCGAAGCAGTAATTGGCAAGAAATCTGATAGCCGAATACTCTTTGTATTCCATTGTAAAAAGGTAGTTTCATCTGGACCGATGCGATCAATTTCTACAATATTCACTCCATTGCTGATGAAAATTTTCATCGTATCATTTGGTGGAGCGCCATGCATGCAATAAAACCAACGTTGGTAATTTACATACGGATCAGCATAGGACGTGAGATCCATTGAGGGAGAAATCAAAATAGTTGTTCCGCCATCTACATCGTCTGCATCTGGGTGATTCGCCAAATCATTTCCTGTGACCATTGCTTTTTTACCGCAGTCAAACTCAGCATCAAAATTCGGTTGAGATCCAGAAGTTGTTCCATTCGGAACCCCTCGTTCCCATTGTCCAGTTAATGCATTCCCACCGGTATTCCATCCAAAATCAAATTCAAAATCATCGTAATAACCCTGTTCAAGTTCTACCGTGATGGAATTTGTAGTTGCATCAATAATTTGTTCAAAACACGACGTTTTATACCCCCATTTTCCAACTAGAACAGTATAGTTTTCTTGATAATAAAGCACAAAATCCTCTACTCCAATTCCGTTTGTAATTCCTTCATGGGACAGTAAATCCGCCTCTAATCGAATATCTGCATTGCTTATTGGGTTTCCGTTTGACGCATCCACCACATTCACTGTAAAATTATAGGGAGGAATTGGAACCAATTGAACGTCTTTCAATGCAATACTTCCGTTAACTAATTCTACAGAATGAGTTTGTTGTACATATCCTACTTTCGAGTAATTCACCAAAAATGTTCCTCCATCCACATAACCTGTTGCATAATTTCCAGTAACATCGCTTGGATCAATTTGGACATTCCCTTGAATTTGAATACTCGCACCAGCGACTGGTAAACCAGAAATAAAATCTGTTACAACACCTTCCAAATAAGCAGCTTGTTGATAGTTTGGTTGGAGCACAAACAATCCTTCAGTTCTATCAGAACCTAAAATAATTCCAGAGTTAAAATAAGCATACGCGCCCCAGCAACCATCATAACTTGTAGTTTGGGACGGATAAGTATCATACTGACCAACTAATACCATATTGTGTGGATAAGTTATGTCGTGTATAGTTACACCATCTGAATAATAACTTGTGACTAAATAATTACCATTAACATAAGTATTATGCGGAACTACTCCTGCACCTGGTGAATTCTGAATTCTGTCAACCTCGATTATATTCGTTGGATCTGTTACATCATATGCGGCAAGAAAGGCTCCTGAAACTTCATCTGTAGTAAAAGCAAATTGACTATTATCAGACAACCAAATGTTGTGCGTGAAATTAGAAGGTGTTGTTTTTGTTCCTAACAGAACTGGATTCGCTTTGTCTGAAACATCTACGATAGAGAAAAATCCATCGGTAATATGTGCTAGATACATGGTATCATTTCTTACATAACCATCGTGAACGTACCAATCATCAAAAACCCCAACTTCTACTGGGTTCATCGGGTCTGTATGAACATCTAAAATTATAACACCACCATTACCACGATTTGCGCCAAAAATATACGCAAAGCCATTTTCATCTATGAATAAATCATGTGCACTTGTCCATTCAAAACCAGGTTCTCCAGTATAAAAATTAGTTGTTAAGGCATTTGAACTTGGCAATGATGTTAAATCGATTATTAGAAGGCCGTTATCTGCCTCTGTTGTTACATATAAATAATCGTCCCATGTTTTGAGATCCCTCCAAATGGATTCCATTCCTGGCTCCCAAAAAATCTCTGCTGGTAATGCTGGATTTGAAAGAGAAACAACTGAGGTACCTTTTGTGGTCCCAACAAGCGCATATTCAACTCCTGTTTCATCCGTATACCCCCAAACAGCATTTAATCCACATGCATGTAATTGTTGATAATCTATATTTGAAATCAATTGCATATTCAACTGTCCATTCAACCAAGACATTGAAAAAGAAAACATTATAAAAATCAATAAAACTTTAAAAGTTGACATTCCGTTCAGTTATAAAATGAAAATTGCTGCAATTATGAAGATGAGAATAATTATTATATATTGCCAAATATCAACGAAATAAGTCGAATATTTTTTATACATTTCTTTTAGGTTCATAATTCAAATTTAGCAAAAATTAGTTTGATTCCTAGATGCCCATTCTCACAGAGTTTTCTGCGCTTAAAAATTTATTATCTTTGTGTGCATCTTACATCAATATTATGGCAAAAGAATCAACTGTAGCAGTGGAAGAATCAGTAGACTTTGGAACATTTCAACAAGAGATATTAAATGATTATCGTTTGGTCTGTATTTCTCGAGAGGCTTCATTACTAGGTAGAAAAGAGGTTTTAACTGGTAAGGCAAAATTTGGAATTTTCGGAGATGGAAAGGAATTAGCTCAAGTTGCACTTGCCAAACAGTTTCAGAATGGTGATTTTAGATCAGGTTACTACCGCGATCAAACGCTTATGATGGCGATTGGACAATTAGATGTTCAACAATATTTTGCTGGACTTTATGCGCATACAAATGTTGATGCAGAGCCACAATCAGCTGGCCGACAAATGGGTGGTCACTATTCAACTCGAAATTTAGACGAGAAAGGTGAATGGAAAAATTTAATGGAACAAAAAAATAGTTCAGCTGATATTTCTCCAACTGCTGGACAAATGCCGAGATTACTTGGTTTGGCGCAAGCTTCCAAAGTATATCGCAATCACCCAACATTAAAAGATTTAGACAAATTCAAGAAATTCACCAACGGTGGGAATGAAGTTGCATTTGGAACAATTGGAGATGCTTCTACCTCAGAAGGTCCTTTTTGGGAAACTATTAATGCTGCAGGAGTTTTACAAGTACCTATGGTCATGTCCGTTTGGGACGACGGATTCGGTATTTCTGTTCCTCGTGAATTTCAAACAACAAAAGGAAGCATTTCTGAAGCG
>JBIIKG010000215.1:0-4848 GCA_044233275.1 Crocinitomicaceae bacterium
GTCCCAGGAGTTGGAAAAAGTACATTCATTGAGTCTTTTGGAAAAGAATTGGTTGCGAAAGGACACAAAGTGGCGGTTTTAGCAATTGATCCTTCAAGTTCAGCAAGTGGAGGAAGTATCTTAGGCGATAAAACTCGTATGAATGAATTATCGGTTATGGAAGAGGTGTTTATTCGTCCTTCTGCAGCTGGAGTCACGCTTGGCGGAGTCGCCAGAAAAACTAGAGAAAGTATTTTTTTATGCGAAGCAGCAGGTTACGACCGAATTCTAATCGAAACAGTTGGTGTTGGACAATCTGAAACATTGGTCCATTCAATGGTTGATTTTTTCTTATTGTTGATGCTTTCTGGAGCAGGTGACGAATTACAAGGAATAAAAAGAGGGATAATGGAAATGGCTGATGCCTTAGTGATTACTAAAGCAGACGGTGATAATCAAAAGAAAGCACAGATGGCAAGCCGCGAATATGCGAATGCCTTGCATTTATTTCCACCAAAAGATAGTAATTGGATTTCACCATCATTTACCTGCAGTGCATATACAAATGAGAATATTGATAAAGTCCTTGAGACAATTGAATCGTATTTGAACTTAACAACCACAAATGGATGGTTTGATAATCATCGTCGAATTCAAGATAAATATTGGTTGCGAGAAACAATTAAGGAAATGATCTTGAATGATTTTTTCGGGAATTCGCACTTTACAAATGAACTACAAGAATTGGAAAATAAAGTTTATAAAGGTGAACTGAGCTCTTTCCACGCTGCAGATTTATTATACAAGTCCTTTAAGGCAAACAAATAGAAAATGAAGCAAGAATTTAAGATTGAAGGGGAGTATATTGAATTAATCCAATTGTTAAAAGCATTGGGTATTGCCTCAACTGGAGGTCACGCTAAATTTATTGTCGAAGAAGGCGAAGTTGTTCGAAATGGTGAAGTAGAAATGCGTAAAAGAGCCAAATTGATTCCAGGCGACATCATAGAAATCGACGACCTTCGAATTATATTGGTTTAAATTATAAATCCCGATAAATCCCGATGAAATCGGAAGGATTCGATGATTAAAGAGAATTAATGGCAACACCGCAGGTGTCTCTGTGAACTCTTTTAATTTGTACTAGCACTTTTTCTATGTACCTCTGTGTTAGAAATCATGAATTTAGTTGCTGAGCTGGACTCCCCTGAGCGACAATCAAAGGGTCGAAGCACAAATTTTAAATTTGGCAACACCGCAGGTGTCTCTGTGAACTCTTTTAATCCTTGTCCTAGCACTTTCTCTATGTACCTCTGTGTTAAAAATTATGAATAAGGCGCTGAGCTATAATTACTTGAACGCCAGTCGAAGCACAAATTTGGTTGCTGAGCTCGCCGAAGCACAAATCTTCAAATTTAAAATAATTCCTGCAATTCTTTCTTCAAATATTCTACTGTAATTTCGGTTGGTAATTGTCCAATTTCTGCGACGATTTCGAAAATCTTGGAAGATAAATCAATTCCAGTTGAAGTTGCTTGCATTTGATTACCAGCGATGTTGATAATCTTTATCGTTTCTTCTTTCGAATCTTTCACCATCTGCCATGCGAGTGGGGAGATGAACAATTGCTGTGCGACATTGTGGTCATATTCCTCACGAATAGCTTTAAGAAACTCAGCTTGTAATGCTTTAGCAGGTAAACCAGCATTGTGTAATCGCATAACTAAACTTCCTGGATGAATACGTTCCATTAATAACAAAGCACGTTGGTAAGCTTCTACACGATTCGGTAAAAAATATTCTTGACGTTGTTTCTTTAACTCAATCTGTGCGATTCGAACTTCTTTATTTGTTTCTTTTCTCAAAAAGAAAATTGTCGTTAATAAAACGGCTCCGGCAGGAAAAATAATCAAGGCAATTTGCAAAACAACATCCATGGTCTAATATTTTAAATACAAAGATAAAATTCCATTCGACAAAAAAGTAACTGAATTCTAGTCATTTTTTCTTTGGCTCTAAACAAATAATCGTAATTTCATCCCTCAATTTTTACTATGAGCGCTGGTTTAATCATTGCAATACTCGTTTCTTATTTTGGAGTTCTGATACTTATTTCGTTTCTCACCTCTAGAAATGCCGATTCAACAACATTCTTTACAGGAAATAAACAAAGTCCTTGGTATCTCGTTGCTTTTGGAATGATTGGCGCTTCGCTTTCTGGGGTAACTTTTATTTCTGTTCCTGGTAAAGTCTTCAACGAAGGAATGGCCTATTTTCAAATTGTTTTAGGTTACGTATTAGGCTACATTGTAATTGCACAAGTATTAATGCCCTTGTATTATCGACTCAATGTTACTTCCATTTATGAGTATTTACTCAAAAGGTTTGGAATAGTAAGTTATAAAACTGGCGCAAGTTTCTTTATTCTCTCGCGCACCTTAGGTTCTGCTACTCGTTTGTACTTGGCTACAATCGTTTTGCAACTTTTCTTGTTCGATGATCTTGGTGTACCTTATTGGTTAACGGCTGTCATCACAATTGCTCTTATTTGGGTCTATACATTCAAAGGTGGAATTAAAACAATAGTGTATACTGACACTTTTCAAACTGTATTTCTTATAAGTGCTGTTGTCATTTGTACGATTATTATTGCTCAAGCATTAAATGTTGATTTCTTTGGTCTATACAATAAAATTGCAGAGACTAAAACTGTTACCGGTGCTCAAAACATGACGCAAATTTTCTTCTTTGATGACCCGAATTCAAAAATCTACTTCCCGAAACAATTTTTTGGTGGAATGTTCTTGGCAATTGCAATGACTGGACTCGACCAAGATCTCATGCAAAAGAACTTGACGTGCAGAACCATAAAAGATGCGCAGAAAAACATGTATTCGTTTACGACGGTATTAGTGTTTACTAACTTTCTTTTTTTAATTCTTGGTGGAGCTTTATATGCTTATACAGAGGCAAAAGGGATTTCGCTTCCGATGTCTGACAGCGGAAAGGTCATTACAGATCATGTTTTTCCAACCCTTGCTTTGAATAATTTTGGAACAGTTGCTGGAATTTTCTTTCTCTTAGGAATAACAGCCTCCTCATACGCATCAGCAGATAGTGCCTTGGCAGCTTTAACAACTGGTTTTTGTATCGACTTTTTAAATTTTCACCAACGTGAAGAAAAACAACGACAATTCTTAAAATTATTGGTACACATTGGGTTCTCCGTATTGTTTCTAATCATCATTTTGGCAACCAAGTGGTATGTTGATGGACATCCTGGAACTGATTTAATTGGACTTATATTAACCATTGCTAGTTATACTTATGGACCTTTACTAGGATTATTTGCTTTTGGAATATTTTCAAAACGAAAATTGCGTGAATGGTTCGTACCAGTCATTTGTTTAATTGTACCAGTCATTTGCTATATCTTGGACAAGAATTCAGAAGTTTGGTTGGGAGGATACAAATTCGGGAATGAATTATTAATTTTAAATGGAACATTTACTTTTATTGGATTAAGCTTGGTTTCTAAAAAAGCAGCGCTTGAAAGTCAAACTCTAATTGAACAAAGATGAAAATAGTATTAAGCGACAATGGCCTTCATTTGAGATTTGCTCCTTTGAGTTTGACGCGACCAATTGGTGATTTGCGCATCGGAATTTTAACCAATACCGAACGTTGGAAATTGCTTGTTCCCACAGCTGAAATTTATTTTGAAACGGAAACTTATTTAAAGAAAAAATTTCCTTCAACTGAGAAGGCAGACATCCATATTAATGCAGCATTAATTCCGTCTGAAGAAGTTGCTGTTGCAATTGTCAATTTGACAGAAAATGAGCAATTGGTATTTAATGATCAATGGCTTGCAACAAAAGGGGATGGAACGACGATTGTTAAGTTTGTTGGAGAAGAACCATTAATATTATCAGAGCGTTGGCATATTTATCAAAAAAATGATCGCGCATTGCGCTCTGATTTCCAATTGATTTCAGCAGGTAGAAAATCGGCTAATCTTTCAAACTCAAATACCATCATTGGTGATCCTGCTTTTATCTTCGTTGAAGAAGGTGCAGAAGTGGAAGCCGCTATTTTGAATACAACTACTGGTCCCATATACATTGGAATAAACGCTGAAATAATGGAGGGATCAATAGTGAGAGGACCCTTAGCGATGTGTGAATCAAGTGCGCTAAAATTGGGGTCTAAAATATACGGAGCCACGACGCTTGGTCCACACTGCAAAGTAGGAGGAGAGGTAAGTAATGCTGTATTCCAAGCGTTTTCAAATAAGGGTCACGATGGATTTTTAGGAAATGCACTGATTGGTGAATGGTGCAATTTGGGCGCAGATACCAATACTTCTAATCTCAAGAATAACTACGGAAACGTTTCAACCTATTCCTATGTAACGAAGGAAGAGGTAAAAACGGATATCCAGTTCATGGGTGTTTGTATGGGGGATCATTCGAAATGTGGCATAAACACTATGTTCAATACAGCGACAGTTGTTGGTGTTTCATCAAATATTTATGGTGCTGGATTTCCCGCTAAGTTTGTGCCTTCATTTACGTGGGGAGGTGCAGAAGATCCTGTTCCTTTTCGATTTGATAAAGCAGTTGAATATGCAAATAACATGATGATTCGTCGTGGATTGAGTTTGAGCGAAGACGAGATTGCGATTTTGAAACATATTTGCGACAACGAATAGGACAAAATTTCAGATTTTTTCCGATGGCATGTGATTTGACAAATGTGCCGAGTCCTTTAAATTCGAGATTTGAAGGCAATCTTTTTTTAATACTGACACTTTGACTTGTATTTGGAGAATCAAATTTTATCATTCCCAACGACAAATCACGAATA
>JBIIKG010000216.1:0-4793 GCA_044233275.1 Crocinitomicaceae bacterium
TAAGCCAATAGGAAATAATGCTGTTAATAATACTGAAAATTTTTCAAAGGCTGTTGAAGTTGTCGAAACATTGAAATCATTTCCGACTAAACTAAAATCAACTATAAAAAGGGGAGGTATTATAGCTAGTAATAAATTAACAAAGATTAAACAACACAAAAAGGATCTCAACATAGGTCAACCAATACTTAGGTCGCCAAGAGAATATTTATTAGGCGCTCTATGGTGCTTACTGATTGGGGTTGTTTTAGTTGGAATTGCAATATTATTCATCATTGCAGTTGAAGTAGAAGGCTTGTCAATAGGAGGGATCTTTGTTTATTTAGCATTAGTCACCGGCGGAATAACTTTAATCCTAGTCCCTATATTGCTCTTACTGGCACTGATAGCTTATTTATTTGGATATTAGATAATAAAAAAGAAGCCCGAAAGCTTCTTTTTTAAATCTATTTAACTCTCTAGTTCTTATTCTCTAATATCAAGCCTCTATCTCTAACCTCTAGCTTCTAACTTCTAACTAGTGTCCTTTAGCAGCCAAATAACGCTCAGCATCTAAGGCAGCCATACAACCTGTGCCTGCTGCAGTAATTGCTTGACGATATGTTTTATCTGCAGCATCACCAGCAACAAATACTCCTGGCACGTTCGTTTTTGAAGTCCCTGCTTGCTCGTATTTGATGTAGCCTGTTTCATCAAGGTTGATGTAATCGGCAAAAATCCCCGTATTTGGAGTGTGTCCAATGGCTGTAAAGAATCCAGTACAAGGAATTGTTCTTTCTTCTCCAGTTACACTGTTTTTAACATGTGCGCCGGTTACAACTTGTCCATCTCCTAACACTTCAACCGTATCTGTATTGAATAGAATTTCAATGTTTGGTGTATTTTTAACACGTTCAGCCATAATTTTTGAAGCTCTAAATTCATCACGACGAACAAGCATGGTTACTTTCGTGCATAGTTTTGATAAGTAGTGCGCTTCTTCACATGCCGAATCTCCAGCACCAACTATAACTGTTTCTTGTCCACGGTAGAAGAATCCATCACATACTGCACAGGCAGAAACACCACCACCAATTTTTAAATAATGTTGCTCACTATCTAATCCTAAGTATTTAGCAGAAGCTCCAGTTGAGATGATAACTGTTTCAGCATGGATCTCGTGACCATCTTCTGTCCAACACTTGTGAACTTCACCAGAGAAATCGACTTTCGTTATAAATCCAAATCTTATATCAGTTTCGAAGCGTTTTGCTTGCGCCTCTAGTTGAACCATCATTTCTGGACCGGAAATCCCATCTGGGTAACCTGGGAAATTTTCTACTTCATTTGTTGTTGTTAGCTGTCCGCCCGGCTGCATTCCTTGATAAAGAACTGGTTTCATGTCAGCACGTGCTGCATAAATTGCTGCTGTGTAACCAGCGGGACCAGAACCAATGATAAGGCATTTTACTTTTTCTGTTTGACTCATTTTGACACGTTTTTGATAAGTTTTATTCTGTGAGCAAATTTAATTTAATTCTCCTAATTTAATTCAGAAAGGAGTAAATGAATTAGAAATGACTTCATTGTGGTGTTTAATTCAAGATTTCAAGAATGATCTACTCAAATAACTGTGATAATAAAACGTTTTAGCTTTGTTATTCGGATTAATGGGTGTATTTTTGCACCCCATTTTTTAAACAGGCAATGATCGACACGGACCTTTATCAGGCGAAAAAATTGTACCCCTTTCAAGAGAAAACTGTATACGCAATATTGGAAGAGCTGCAGCAAAACGGCAAAAATTTCAATCTGTTGTATCAGTTACCAACAGGGGGAGGTAAGACTGTTATTTTCTCTGAAATTGCGAAGAAATTCATTGAGGAGCGAAAGGAGAAAGTTTTAATTCTAACGCATCGTATCGAATTATCGATTCAAACATCGAAGCAATTAAACGCTATCGGAGTAGATAATAAGATAATTAACAGTGATGTTAAAACCATTCCAGATCAAAATGAATTTCACTGTTTCATTGCAATGGTGGAGACCTTGAATAATCGTTTGAATGAAAATGGAAATTTTATTGAAGGAGTTGGATTAGTGATTGTGGATGAAGCGCATTACAACAGTTTTCGAAAAATATTCCAATTTTATGGTGTAAGCAATATTATTGGGTTTACAGCAACTCCTTTGAGCAGCAATCGAACACTTCCATTAAATGATAATTACAATAAGTTATTGGTTGGTGAGAGTATTTCTTCATTGATTGAGGGAGGATATTTAGCTGATGCTGATACATATACATATGATGTAAATCTTCACGGATTAAAGATTGGTTCGAATGGTGACTTTACGGTGAACAGTTCTGATACTGTTTATGGAAACTATTTCATGCAAGAGAAATTGCTTTTTGCTTATGAAGAAGTAGCGGTTGGAAATAAAACATTGATATTTAATTCGGGGATTGATACATCTATCCGAGTAGAAGAAACCTTTAAGAAAAGAGGGTATAAGATTCGCCACCTCGATTCTACCTTTAGCGATAAAGACCGAAAAGATGTTCTGCACTGGTTCAAAGTCACACCGGAAGCAATTCTTACCTCTGTTGGTATCTTAACGACGGGATTTGATGAACCAACTGTGCAAACAATCATTTTGAATAGAGCGACACGCTCATTGACTTTGTATCATCAAATGATTGGTCGTGGATCGCGTAAATTGCCAAACAAAGATCGATTTAAATTAATTGATTTAGGGAATAATGTCAGACGTTTTGGTCTTTGGCAAGAATACCTGAATTGGCAGGATGCATTTCGTTTTCCAGATCGGTTCTTAGAATCACGTCTTTCTGAAAATGATGATTTAGAGTTTGAAGTTGAGTTTGAATTTCCAAAATGGATGGCTGAAACACTGAATACAGCAAAACTAGAATCATTTAATATCAAAGAAATCTACTTAGATTGTATCGATAAAGGGAAGAAAGGAAAGGTTGCAGTTGATTTATCGTTGGAAAATCACTTTGACGTAATTAAAGAAGCTGCAAAAGATTTTGATCATGCGATGGACTTGGCCTCAGCTTTAGAAGAACACATTGAGCACCGCTTGAAGCACTATACAAAATGTATTACAAAGAGTACTGATAATTACCTTAAGTATTTAATGGAAACGTATCACCGACAATTAAAACAACGCGTGCGTATAGAATTGGACTTTGATTAATAATTTAAAATTATTTCGGTCGTGTCAAAAGCAATAGTTGAAACGCTTTTAATTCCTTGATTGGTTGTCCCGCTTACAGTGTAGAAATACGAATAAATTGTGTTTCCATCATTAATACAATAGATTGTTGTATCAAGTGCACCGTAGAAAATAGATTCACTAGTTGCACAGCATTCTGGACAATTGGCTTTTCCTTCTTGTTTTATGTATGTTAAAATGTCACCCGGTTGTGGATTTGAATTGACAAAGCGCAATTTAGCCCATGACTTCGCAGTAGAAGAAAAATTAGCTATATTATCTTCTTCTAAGCTTAATTCTGAGAAATAGACAGTTTCGTTTAGACTGAAGTAATTGTTTTTAGTCACTTTGACAATATACTTTTCCATCTTATCTCTTGGAAATGTAAAAGAATAAGCACCATCACTTCCTAGTGTTTGCGTACCAATAAGTATTTCTTGCGATGTTCCTGCTGGGACTTGATATAATTTAACAACCGCACCAGTATGTGGAGTTGAAAAAGTAGTATCTGTAATAACACCTTTCAAGGTGAAATCTCCTTTACCTTTCTTACAAGCTGAAAATGCAGCAAGGATTAAAATGATCGACCAATATTTCATGAGGCTAATTTACGAAGCTAACTTAAATAAATTCAGCTAATTCACAGAAAAATGTTGAAAAGTAAAATTCACATTTTTTAACAATACTTCTTATTCAAAAAAAAGAATCTATATATTCGTCCTGTATAACTTAAAAACTATTACTATGTCAGAAAATGTAGAAAATCAAGGAGCAGCTAAAAGACCAGCTTTTTTAACTGTATTATGTATTTTAAGCTTTATTGCTGCTGGTATCAGCATCATTGGCTTAGCAATCGGTTCAGCTGCTAAAGGAGTTGTTGATTCGGCTGGAGGATTAGGAGAAATGCAAGGAATGGAAGGATTAGGTGCTTCTACTGATCCTGCTGTTACAGATGCTTTAGCAAAAGCAGAAGCTGCTTTTTCTTGGCCTTCAATGATCGGTGCGATTCTTTTAACAATTATCGGATTGATTGGTGTTATTAAAATGTGGAAATTGCAAAAGCAAGGATACTATATTTACACTGGTGCTGCTGTTGTAGGTTTAATATTACCTGTAGTTTTAGGTGCTGGATTTAGCGTATTCTCTTTAATCATCACTGCAGCTTTCGTTGTAATGTATGGTTTGAACTTAAAGCATATGAACTAAAAATTTATTATAAATTTTAAAGGAACCTTTGGGTTCCTTTTTTTTTACCTTAAAATTATGGATTTATTAAATGATTCGGCTTTTGCCGCCTTCGGAATTTTTATTTTTATTTTTGCTATTATAGCAATTTTAGTTGCAGTTTTTTATCTGCTTAATTTACAGAATTTATTAAAGGAAGTTAATCCAAAAAACAGATTGGTTGAGCCTTCAAATGTATGGTTAATGTTTATTCCTTTGTTTAATATTATTTATCCTTTTTTCCTTTACCCAAAGATTTCAGATTCTGTAAAAAAAGAATATCAAGAACGAGGTATAGAAAAATCTGGTGATTTTAGCAGAAGTATTGGTGTTGCTATGCCGATACTTGGTCT
>JBIIKG010000217.1:0-4776 GCA_044233275.1 Crocinitomicaceae bacterium
ATTCCCTTCCGATTGGAGAAGGTGAGACTTCGATAAAGGTGTCAAGTAATTCTTGGACCCCAAAATTATTTACAGCTGAGCCAAAGAATACAGGTGCAATTTCTCCAGCTAAATATTTTTCTCGATCAAAATCATCATAAACGCCATCAATAATGTCGATTTCTTCACGCAGTTCTTCCGCGAAAGCGGCACCTACAAGCTCATCTAATTGAGGGTCAGATAAGTCTTTAATGGAAACGATATCATTCGCTTTTTTTGTTTTGCTCGCTTGAAACAAATTCAAGTTATGCTGGTAGATATTGTAAACTCCCTTGAAACGGTCACCCATGCCAATCGGCCAAGTCAAGGGACGAACGTGGATATTTAATTTTTCTTCTAACTCATCTAAAAGGCTAAATGCATCTTTTCCTTCTCGGTCCATTTTATTAACGAAGATGATGACAGGCGTGTTTCGCATGCGACAAACTTCCATTAATTTTTCAGTTTGTGATTCAACCCCGTTTGCACAGTCAATCACCAAAATAACACTATCGACAGCGGTTAATGTGCGGTATGTGTCTTCTGCAAAATCCTTGTGACCTGGAGTGTCCAAGATGTTTACCTGTTTACCACCATATTCAAAAGCCATTACGGATGTTGCAACAGAAATTCCACGTTGCTTTTCAATTTCCATGAAATCGGAAGTTGCTGCTTTTTTGATTTTATTGTTTTTTACAGCTCCAGCCGTTTGAATTGCACCACCAAATAACAATAATTTCTCCGTAAGGGTTGTTTTTCCTGCATCGGGATGGGCAATAATCCCAAACGTTCTTCTTTTTTCTATGGACTCCAGATTCTTCATGACTTGATTATTTCCGGCAATTGCGTTTTAGATATAAAAAGAAAAGGTTGAGTAAGTGCTCAACCTTTTCTTGGGTGGAAGATGGGGCTCGAACCCACGACCCTCGGTACCACAAACCGATGCTCTAACCAACTGAGCTACAACCACCATTTTTCGTGAGTGCAAATATAGCTAAAATCTCTTTTTAACAAAGGTCAGTCTGATTTTTTTTATATTTAGGTAGATTTTTTTTATGAAACTATGAATACCAAGGCATTACTTGTTCGAGAATTTGAGATTAGAGTCTTTAATGAGTCTTATGAGCGGATCTATAAATGCTTGTCCATGATTGAAGACCAACACTTGTGGAAACAAATTCATCCAACAATCCCATCAATTGGGAATTTGATATTGCATTTGTGTGGTAATTCGCGTCAATGGATTCTTTCGGGCTTAGGCGGAAGGGAGGATAATCGCAATAGAGATCAAGAATTCATTGTTCAGACAAATATTAAAAAATCAGAATTGGTTTTTTTATTGGAGAATATGAAGGTTAATTTAAAGTATACACTGAATGATTTAACTGAAAAGGATATTAATGAGAAGTATAATATCCAAGGTTTTACGGTAACGGGTTATTCAGCCGTCACGCATGTTTTAGAACATTTTTCGTATCATACCGGACAAATTACACTCATTACCAAGTTCTTAACTGGTAATGATACGGGGTATTATGCTGGACAGGATTTAAACCAGTCAAACAACTAGGATATTCTTTTAAAAACTAAACAAATGTTGTTAATAATATTTGTTGCAGATCATAGGCTGATAGCTAAAGGCCGCTAATTTTGTAAAAAAGAAAAGATGTTAAAAGTAGGCGTTTTAGGAGCAGGTCATTTAGGAAAAATTCATATTCGACTTTTATTGGAGTTAACTGATTATTTCCAATTTGTTGGATTTTATGATCCAAGTGATGATAATGCAGAAAAGGCTATCGAACAATATAACATTAAGCGTTTTGATACCATAAGTGAGTTATTAGATGCAGTAGATTGTATTGATATTGTAACACCAACATTATCTCATTTTGATTGTGCTTCGCAGGCACTGCGTAAAAGTAAACACGTTTTTATCGAAAAACCAGTGACTGAAACCGTTGATGAAGCAAGAATCCTAATGGGTTTAGCGAGAGAAGCGAATGTGAAAGTGCAAGTTGGACATGTAGAACGATTCAATCCAGCATTTCAAGCAGCTTTGCCTTTCTTTAATAAGCCAATGTTTATTGAAACGCATCGATTGGCGCAATTCAATCCGAGAGGAACAGATGTTCCTGTGGTTTTAGATTTAATGATTCACGATTTGGATATTATTTTAAGTGTTGTTAAATCGGGAATTAAGCGAATTTCGGCTTCAGGAGTTGCGGTTGTAAGTGATACCCACGATATTACAAATGCACGTATCGAATTTGACAATGGCTGTGTTGCGAATCTAACAGCTTCAAGAATTTCTTTGAAGAATATGCGCAAATCGCGTTTCTTCCAAAAAGATGCATATATAAGTGTCGATTTCCTTACGAAAGAACTTGAAGTTGTAAGAATGGAAGATGTGCAAGGTGAAGCTGATCCATTGGATATTGTTTTTGACTTAGGAGCAGGAAAACCTGTCAAGAAAATCTTTTTTGATAAACCGGAAATAGGTGAAGTCAATGCAATCAAAGAGGAACTTCGTACTTTCGCTGAAGCAATCATTTACGATAAAATGCCTATTGTACCAATTGAAGATGGATATCGAGCTTTGGATGTCGCACAGCAAATACTTGATAAATTAAAAGTCTCAACAAATATTGCAATCGACAATAATATCTAATTCTTTTCGTTGTTAGTTTTAACTACACTTTATGAAATACTTATTCTTTTTATTTCTTGCTACGCTATTGTTTATTTCCAATAGTTGCACAAAAAACAATCCTGACCCTTCTTGGTTAGAGGTAACAAAATGGACTTTAAATGCAAATCCGAATCTTACTGGTTTAGAAGGTTCTTTGACCCAAAATATTTCAGAAGCATGGGTTTATGTTGACGATGAAATTATTGGCGTTTTCGAAGTACCATTTAAAATCCCAATTCTCAAAGAGGGCTCGGTAAACATTAAAATTTATCCAGCAATTAAGAATAATGGTATATCTGCTACAAAGAAAGTATATCCATTTTTAGAACCTTATGTAGTCACAGCTAATTTGGTTAAGAACCAAACCCTTACACTAAATCCAATTACACAATACTATAATGCAGTGCAGTTTTGGATTGAAGATTTTGAGGATGCTGCGGTAAAAATTGAAAATGATCCAAATTCAGCTGCTCAAATTACAACTGACAATGATCCTTTGATTTTACAATCATTTAATGGAAATAATTACGGTAAGGTTATTTTAAATTCTGTTGATACCACTTGGATCGGTTATACGAATGTAGAAATGAACCTTCCTAGGTCTGCTGAAGTCTATTTAGAAGTTGATTTTTATAATACGAATACGGTTGTAACTGGTTTATTAGCTATATCACCTTCTGGTGTTCAGCCAAATCCAAACATACAATTAAACGCACAGTCACCAAGTTCTGTGAAATGGAAAAAAATATACATTGACTTACGTGAATTAGTATCAAATTCTAATCCTTTAGCTTATTTTGAACAATCATTTCAGGCAGAATTGGATGAAGGAGATACGGAAGGTTTTATTATTATTGACAACATTAAAGTAGTCCATTTCTAAGTTATGCAGAATAAGGCATTCACTACTTTTTTTGTTTTTATCGATTGGCTTTGTGCTGTAATTGCATGGGTGCTCTTCTATTATCTTCGGAAAGTTTACATCGAAGAAGTTGATTTCTCAATTGGAGAATCTTTTTATTGGGGAGTAACATTGATTCCTATTATTTGGTTAATTCTATATCATTTACAAGGGACATACTATAACATTAAAAGGCTTTATAGATTCAAGGTTTTTAATTTGACTTTTTCGTCAACGGCAATAGGTTCAGTAATTATCTTTTTTACTTTGCTTCTAGATGATGAAATTTCAAGTTATCAACTTTATTATAAGTCAATATTTTTACTCTTCGCTACGCATTTCATTATCACACTTGTACCTCGACTAATATTTGTAACATGGTTCGTAAATCAAATACACTCCGGTAAAACTGGATTTAGAACCTTACTTATCGGAGGGAGTGATAAGGCCGTAGAAATTTATAATGAGATTAATCAATTGCCAAAAGGAAGTAATCGCTTTATAGGTTTTGTGAATTTAAATGGTGTGGATAAAAACTTGGAGGACCGATTGCCCTATTTGGGTCATGCTAATGATTTGGAGAAGGTATTACGTGATCAAGAAGTTGAGGAGGTAATCATTGCGCTCGAAAGTGTTGAACATGATAAATTAAGATCCTTGATCTCGCGAATCGAAGGAAGCGACGTGGTTATAAAGATTCTACCAGATATGTATGATATTCTTGCTGGATCAGTGAAGATGACAAATCTATTTGGTGCACTTTTGATTGAGGTCAACGCTGAATCAATGCCGTTTTGGCAACAAGGTGTTAAGCGCTTTATCGACGTTGTTTTCTCTGGAATTGCAACGATATTGTTATTGCCCATATTTTTTATCCTTGCAATTGTCGTAAAATTGTCGTCTGCTGGTCCTATTTTCTTTTTGCAAGATAGAATTGGACTTAACGGAACTACATTTAAAATAATTAAGTACCGAACAATGTATGTTGATTCTGAAAAGGCTGGACCTCAATTATCTTCTTCAGAAGACCCACGGATTACAAAAGTAGGGCGTTTCTTGCGAAAAACAAGATTAGATGAATTCCCTCAGTTTATAAACGTCTTGAAAGGGGAGATGTCCTTAGTTGGACCTAGGCCAGAACGTCAATTTTACATTGACAAAATTGTTC
>JBIIKG010000048.1:0-14617 GCA_044233275.1 Crocinitomicaceae bacterium
CACTTTTCCAGCTTCTTGATTCAAGAACAGTTTAAATTCAATATTTCCCCATGTTTTCAAGTAGTCATGAAATAATTGAGCATCATCATCTGCAAAATCCAACTGTTGATCTTCAGGCAAAAAAGCATATTCGGAAACACCGATAAGTATAACATGTGTTTTTCCAGTTGCAGCAGCTGTATTCTCTGCAGCTCCCCCTCTATTGGAAGTCTGTGAGAAGACGAATAGTGTTAAATGACAATAAATTAGACTGAGTAAGAATGATTTCATTTCGTCAATTTCAAGTGATGTTCAAAAATAATCAAAATCAAGCATCGAAAAACAAAATTTTCCTCGATTTGACAGACCGGACTATAAATACACCAATTGAACTTTCGTTACATAAAAAGCTTATTCACAAAGAAATAACCGCTGCATAATACTGCACCCAATTTTTAGTTGACAACGCGAAATTGAATACATAAGTAAAATCGATATATTTCCTATTTGTTTAAATGACAATATTTTACGAACTTCGTACTTATGGATATTAAACAATACATAGAAATCAGTTCAGAAACGAGATTTGGTAAGCCGATCATTAAAGGTACCCGTATTTCTGTTACAGATGTGTTGAATTGGATGGCTCATGGTATGTCTAAAGAAGAGATTATTCTCGATTTTCCAGAATTGAATGAAGAGCAAATTAATGCGTGTTTGTTTCATCAACAAAACTGACATAAAAAATTTCATATTCAAGCATAAATTGTTATCACTAAAATTTTGCAACAAAGAATCAACCATGGAATTACATCTATTCAATAAGAATTTGAAGTACATGAATAACTCGGAAACTTTGCATAATTATCAATAGTCCCTTGTAATGAAAAAACTAATCCCCATTTTTTTACTGATTTTTTTATGCTCGCATGTTTCGTTTGGCCAAAACAAGGATATTGAATGGTTAAAGTCGATTAACAGTTCATATACGCCAACTGGTGGGAAAATCATGAAAGGATTTACGCATAGTATTAATCCAATTTCCTTTGGTTTACCTGCTGGTATGTTGATTGGTGGAATTGTGAAAAAAGATAAAGAACTTCGATGGAACAGTTATGAAATGATAGCTTCTACTCTTTGTAGCGGAATTCTTACGACAAGTATGAAATTTGGCTTTGATCGCGCTCGACCATTTGTAACTTATCCGAATGATATTACCAAATATACTTCAGCTGGATCTCCTTCGTTTCCTTCGGGACATACTTCCATGGCCTTCAATACAGCAATGACAATCAGCATGATCTACCCAAAATGGTATGTCATTGTTCCCTCCTTTGCTTGGGCTTCGACGGTTGGATTTTCAAGGATGTATTTAGGAGTTCATTACCCCAGTGATGTATTTGTTGGAGCATTGATCGGTTGTGGAACAGGAATCGGAACCCACTATTTATTCAAGCACATCAAGAAAAAACAAACCGAAAAAAATCCAACAACTGCATTATTCCTGTGACTTATTTCACTCGATCTGGATAATCAGTAATTATACCCTCTACTCCGCGACGAATTAGCTTTTGACTGATCTTTTGATCATTAACCGTCCAAGCAAAAGTCTTGACACCCTCTTTTTTCAATTTCTGTATTTTACTGCGTTTGATTGTTGGGTAAAACATACCCAAAGCGTAGGGTTTGAACGTCAAATCCTTTAAAAATGAACTGGCAGATTTCATAGGTAAATAGGTCAAGTAAACGCATTTGTATTCAGGCATAAGTTTGTGAATTTCTTCTAATATCCGAGCATCAAAAGACATGAAAATGATGTTTTGCTTGAAAGCAAAATCGGCAATTTCTTTTTGGATTAGTTCAGCGTATTCCTTTGGAGCCGGTTGATAAATTCCGTCATCCTCGGGACTAGATTTCACTTCAAATAAAATGATGGCCTTTGATAAATCTACTTGCGCAAAGACTTCTTGTAAAAGTGGTTTATGTGCAGCAAACTTAAGCTGCTCCGGGAAATTCGGATGCGGTTTTAATCCACAATCATAGGTTTCAATTTCAGCCTGAGTCATCTCGTACATATTGATGCTCTTCTCATTCACGATTTCACTTCCATCAGGCATCAAACAGAATTTACTTTCAAAAAATGGATCATGTGAAACAACCAATTGCTTGTCTTTATTAACCACAACATCCCATTCAATGCCATCAATCCCTAAAGCCAACGCTTGATTAAATCCTTCAATCGTATTTTCCGGGTACAATCCCCTAAATCCTCGGTGACCGAAATATTGAATAGTATCCTTCTGTGCCAATATTGGATCAATAAAAGGTAAGACTAAAAGCGCAACTAAAAATATTTTCTTCATGATTCCTTTATCATTTTAAAAGTATGAATGTTGTCGATTTAGATCGTATTGTAAATAGTGAATCAAGAGAAAAAAGTGAGACGCGTAGCATATGATTCTAAAAAGGTTACGCAAATTTAAGCAAACTTGAAGTCTTTTAGGATGCTTAAAATGAAATCTAACAAATTATTAATCTTCGTATAAAAACTCGAAAGGATAGTCACCAAAATAAGGTGCTAAATTTTTAATTCGATAAACAGATCGCGTGTATTTGTTTGAAATTGCGATGATACATGTTGAGTCCGCTCTTAAGGTTGCGTAACAACCTGTACTACCGTGCCACCATCCTGTGTGAAAATAATAAATCTCTTTGGTGGGAACTTGCACCAAGCGTATACCCAAGCCATAATTCCCCTTAGATGTTTTCTTGTAACTATAACCAGTCAACATTTGCTTACGCAAGGAATCACTCAAAAACAAGGTGGAATAAGTCGCATTGTCCATTTTAAGCAGATCCCGAGCAGTAGTGTATAAATTTTTATCACCATGCACTGCGTCGAGATAATTAAAGGCTTGTAGCTCCCATTTTGAATTGTAAGATTGTGAAATGGTATCCGTATCAATCGTGTGATCCAAGATAAAACTATTCTTCATTTTGAGTGGATAAAACACCAATTCCTCCATCGATTTAGGAAAAGATTTTCCATTAATTCGTTCAATTATCAAGGCCAACAAAGCATAATTAGTATTACAATAGGAAAACTTTGAACCTGGAGGAAAATTAAGTGGAAATTTGTGTTTGATTAATAAACTAAGTACATTCTTATTTTTCAATGTTATTCCCAAATTCCACGTTTTGAAAGTGAAATAACCATAATATTGAATTCCACTTCGATGCGTCAACAACATTCTTACTGTAATTCCTTCGTATGGAAATTCGCGCAAATATTCTCTAACATCTGTATCTAAATCAATCAATTTACGATCACACAAGCGCAAAACAGCTAATGAGGTCGCAACCTTGCTAATTGAAGCTACATGCAATGGTGTATCGAAATCGATACGTTTTTTCTTTTCAAAATTGGAATAACCTGAGGTGCGTTCATACACAATATGTCCATTTTTAGCTACTAAAAAGGAACCACTAAATTGATCTTTTGCGATTTCATCCTTGTAAAAGAAATAAGCAAACCTTCGTGTTCGTCGAATATAATCTTTCGTCAAACTAGGCATTTCAGGAATGTTTAAGGAAGTATCTTTCTCATTACTGGCGCCTTCACCTTTTTTACCCTTCCCATTTAAATTGCAAGAAGCGAAGATGCTGGTAAAGATCAAATATATAATAAAGGTCTGCAGTCTCATTTAAGGCTGCAAAGATACATATTCAATTAAAATAGAAGGAATTTAAGGGAACTTGTATAAGCCATTCCATGAAGAACAAGACTTCGCATGAAGTTTAGAGCAATTCGATTCTGTAACAGTCACTCCTACTTCTGCCAATTGCATTTTCATTTTACAACCTTTGCCATCTGAATACTCAAGAATTTGCATTTCTTCATCTATTGGCATTAAAACACCAACATAGTCGTTCACTAAACAATCGGTTGATCTCGCTCCAATTATTCGAAAACCTATTTGGTTATTGTCATCGAATAGTATAAGCTGTGCTTCATCGTCTCTGATAAATATTACTTCAGATGGAGCATCTTCCAATTCATCCCCATACATTTCAACATCTTCACCTAAAACTAAAAAGAAATTAGAAACACCAACTCTGTCAGGAAACTGCAATTCCATTTCTATTTCACCAAATTCATTCGCTGTCAATAACGCCACGATAGGTTCTTTGTATTCATCAAAATAAAAAAAGGCTTTCATTCCTTCACTGTCATCGCAATGACCATATCCTGAAAGATTTTTTACTAATTCATCATTTTCATCGAATTGAACGTAATCCACAAAGAAACAATGTTCATCCATTTCATCCATTGAATAAATTGTAAAGCTTTCGGTAAAATCATTAGAAACATATTCTCCAAAATACTTTGCGTCAAGTTGCGAAAAGCTAACACTTAGAGAAAAGAGAAAACCAATTAAAACAAAATACTTCATATGGATTATTTTAATCAAATGTAGAAAATTAATACACTTCAAATGACAAAAAAAACAAGATTAATTGATAACAAGACTTGATTTTGAAAATTTAATACTTTCTGTAATCAAAAAGAATCAGCTCAAATTATGTTGAGACAAAAAAAAGGCGTTCATCACGCCTTTTGTATTATAATTTTGAATTCAATGAGGACCAACTACCACCATTATGGACGTTAGTAAATCCTTTTGATTTAAGAATTCCTTTTGCTGAAGCACTTCTCATTCCAGAAGCACAGCAAGTAATTATTGTTTGTTCTTTTTTTAATTTGCTCATTCCTTTTTCTAAGGTTTGCAGCGGAATATTAATTGCTCCTTTGATATGCCCACCCTGAAATTCTCCTGGCGTTCTCACATCAACAATTACAGCACCATTTTGAACTAATTCCTTCATACTCACTTTTGGTCCACCGCCAAATAAATTGCTGAAAAAACCCATTATGCTTGTTGTTTATAGTTAACATCCATCCATGAACCACCATTTTCGCAATTCAATCCTTGTGCTTTGAAGTAGGCTGTTGCTTGACCACTTCTGTTTCCACTTGCGCAACAAAAAATAATTGGTTGCTTCAATGCATTTAGTTCTTCTGCTCTGTCAACAATTTCTTGTAAAGGTATATTCACTGACCCTGCAACGTGTCCACCCATGTACTCTGCTCTTGTGCGTACGTCTACCACTGTAAAATCTTGATTTTCCATCTTTTTAGCTTTTGATTTTTTCTTTATCGAACATATTGAACAACAACCCGCCCATCATAACACCATAAAGTGTACTGTTTAATGGTCTTGAAGTAATTGCACAAGTGCCAGATGCACAACCAACAAAGTGATAATATGCATACCCACCAATTGCTCCTACTACTAAGCCAATTAACGTCCAACGATATCTTTGAATGAAACGAACCATTTATTCTTATTTTTCTACAAATGTAAGTCCATGAAAATGAAAAAAATGTAGCAAATGTTACACAGATAAAAAATTAGTTCCCTTGTTCAAAAAACAACCACAAAGGATCATTGGGAACGGGAGCTGTAAATTTTAATGTTTCTTTTGAAGTCGGGTGATTAAATTCCAAGGTCCGCGCATGTAAACTGATCGATCCATCCGGATTCGGTCTTTTTGCACCATACTTCACATCACCCTTGATACGGCAGCCAATGGAGGAAAGTTGAACGCGAATTTGGTGGTGACGACCTGTTTCAAGCTCTATTTCAAGCAAGAAATATTTATCCGATGACCCGATTAATTTATAATGAAGAATGGCCTTTTTGGAGCCTAGAACTTCGTCAACGGTCGCATACGACTTATTTTGCTTCTCATTCTTTTTCAAGTAATGAACAAGGGTTCCACTATCCTGTGCAGGCTTCGATTCAACAATTGCCCAATAGACTTTATTCGTTTCTTTCTCTCTAAACTGTGCATTCAGACGTTCCAAGGCTTTACTGGTTCGAGCGAATACAACAGCGCCACTGGTTGGTCGATCCAAACGGTGAACTACCCCACAAAATACATTTCCTGGCTTTTGGTATTTTTCTTTTAAATAAGCTTTGATTTTATCAGGCATTGTCTCATCACCCGTCTTATCTCCCTGAACGATTTCAGAAGCCTTTTTATTGACAACAATTACGTGATTGTCTTCGAAAATAATATTCAGATCGGATTGCATACGCTCAAAGATTCGGGATTCAGGATTTGCATCTTATGCCTAATCCCTCAAGCCTAGTAACTAGTATTGTTCTTTCTCGTTCGGAAAATCTCCTGATTTCACATCCTTGATGTATTCATGGAATGCGTTCATCATCTGCTCGTATAAATTATTGTACTTACGCAAGAAACGTGGACTAAACTCATTGTTGATTCCTAACATATCGTGAACAACTAACACTTGACCATCAACTCCATTACCAGCACCAATACCAATAATTGGAATACTCACTTCTTTAGCAACCTTAGTAGCTAATGACGCTGGAATTTTTTCAAGAACTATTGCAAAACAACCAACAGCTTCTAATGCTTTAGCATCCTCAATCAATCGATTTGCTTCTTCCTCTTCTTTTGCTCTTACAACATATGTCCCGAACTTATAAATGGATTGAGGAGTTAAACCTAAATGTCCCATCACTGGAATACCAGCGGTTAAAATTCGTCGAATGGATTCAATAATTTCTTCTCCTCCTTCCATTTTAACGGCGTGACCACCAGATTCTTTCATTATCCGAATAGCACTTGATAAGGCTTCCTTAGAATTACCTTGGTAAGAACCAAAAGGCATATCAACAACGACTAATGATCGAGAAACTGCTCTTACAACCGAAGATGCATGATAAATCATTTGATCTAAGGTAATTGGAAGCGTCGTTTCATGTCCTGCCATAACATTCGAAGCAGAATCGCCTACTAAAATCACATCAATACCCGCTTCATCAATGATTCGTGCCATGGAAAAATCATAACCCGTTAGCATGGAGATTTTCACTCCTGCATTTTTCATTTCTTGCAACGTGTGGGTCGTAACCTTTTTAACGTCTTTATGTACTGACATATGATTGATTTAAACCGTAAAGTTAGAAAAAGTGCTTGATTTGAGCATTAAACTGCTGCTTCTTTACCGATGTGGAAAATTGCATCACCTTTGTATACTACTGGAGATTCGTTCAAACAAATAATATATCCTTCACTGTTGGCCTTTACTTTGCGTTCAATTTTCCCATAAGGATCAGTCACAATTCCAATCACCTCGCCTTTATTCACGCGTGCTCCATTTTTAACTAATGCTTGAAACATTCCAGAATTTGGCGATCGCATCCATCTGCTTTCACTCAAGATAACTGGTGTTCGATCCTTCGAAATATCTATTTTAAAGGTCCTCATTCCCATGTGACTTAAAAAGCGCTTCACTCCGTTTAATCCTTCCTCAACAATAAACTCCTCTATGCTATTTGTTTTTCCACCTTCAAATAACAGCATTTTCTTATCTAATTTAGAAATTGATTCACGAATTGTTTTTGAGATATAAGAGGAATTTAAAATATAAGGTGGATTGAAAATTTTTGCTAATTCAACACTTTCTTGATTATCGAGCACGCATCGTATTTGAGGGAAATTATTGCGTTGAGCGGAGCCTGTATGAAAGTCAATCACATAATCAACATGAGGAGCAATCTCTTTCATAAAATGAAAAGCAAACTGTGATGCTAAGGAACCGGATTCACTCCCAGGAAAACTTCTGTTCAAATCTCTACCATCGGGTAATTCGCGTTTTAAGTTTAAAAATCCAAAAATATTGAAGACGGGCAAACAGATAATTGTGCCAATTTGCGGTTTGTTAAAACCTTTGCGAATAACACGTCGAATGATTTCAACACCATTAATTTCATCACCATGCATTCCCGCCATCAATAAAACAGTCGGACCATCTACTTTTGCACGTTCAATAATAACTGGCACTAAAATAGGCGTTGTCGTATGTAATTTGGCAACATCTAAATTTAGCTGAGCCCCTTTACCTGGAAGAATTTCTTTTCCAAGAATGACTATTTTTTTGTGATGATGATGAGCTGACATATGAAATTTAACGGTTTACATTTTTCTCGATGTACTCAATAATTTTTCCTGCGATATCTGCTCGTGTTGTTTTCTCAATTCCTTCTAATCCTGGTGAAGAATTCACTTCCAATACCAATGGACCTCTTTCTGATTGCAACATATCAACACCCGCAATTCCAAGCCCAACTGCTTTTGCAGCAAGAATCGCAGTGTATTTTTCTTCTACAGATAATTCTATAATTTGAGAAGTTCCTCCACGGTGTAAGTTAGATCTAAACTCTCCTGGTTTTCCTTGACGTTTCATTGCTCCTACCACTTCACCGTCCACAACAAAAGCGCGAATATCGGCTCCTTTCGCCTCTTTTACGAATTCTTGAACGATTACACGGGCACGCAATCCGTTGAATGCTTCCAAAACCGATTGTGCAGCGTTCTGATTTTCAGCCAAAACCACTCCAAGTCCCTGTGTACCTTCCAATAATTTCAAAACAACTGGAGCTCCACCCGCTGATTCAACAACATGCTCAACATTTCTCGAATAATTAGTAAATACAGTTTTAGGTAAACCGATTCCCTCCTTCGATAATACTTGCAAACAGCGTAATTTATCGCGTGAGTGAACAATTCCTCTTGATCCAACTGCTGAAAAGACATTCATCATTTCAAACTGACGAACAACTGCAGTACCGTAGAATGTGACAGATGCACCAATTCTCGGAATTACAGCATCAAAGCCAGTTAGGTAGTCCTCACCATAAAAAATGGACGGACCTTTTTGTTCAATTTCAATGTTGCAGCGCAAATGATCAATAACTTGTACTTCATGTCCATGTTCAATTGCTGCTTCAACCAATCGGCGTGTTGAATACAAATTTGCATTTCTGGATAAAACTCCAATTTTCATAATGATGATTTATTTTGTGATAAATTGACCAATGACGTGTCAATTAAAAAGCGTTTGTTGAGTAGTTTTCGTCCCAAAAGAATTGGATAGCGCATTCCGCGACGCTCAGTTAAGGAAAATTCGGTATTCACTTTTCTGTCCAAAATTTCAATACTCCCTTTAATAAAGAAACGAAATTGATCGTGACCTGTTGAACTTTTTACTTTTTTGCGACGATAGGTTGTAAAATAAATTGGTTTTCCTGAATATGCAGGGTGATTTCCATCTAAGAAGACCACCTCCAATTTTTTTTCGCCATTTTTTTCAATTTCTTGACAAATGGTCACATGGATACTAGAAGTGTATGCCCCAGAATCTACTTTTACAGCGACACCTTCCAGTCCAAAGTCAGGCAAATTAGCCACATCTCTTCGTCCAATAAGTGTTTTTACAATTTGTTCAGCCATCCCTTGCAGTTAAAAGGATAAAACTATTAATTTTGCCTTACTTTTGATGCGATTCAATTGATTTTCTGCGTTGAATCAAAAAAAGTATTTTTTTTTCAGTCAAAAATCTTTTCTATCAGAAATAATTCGTAATATTGCACCCCGTTTTAGGCGGAAGAACAAGAAAATAACAGTCATGGATATTATTAGAGAACTTCAGAACGAACTAACTGAAATTAAAAACTTCCCAAAATTTGGTGCAGGTGATACAGTAATTGTGTCTTACAAAATTAAGGAAGGTAATAAAGAGCGTATTCAGCAATATCAAGGTGTTGTATTACAACGTCGTGGTAATGGTGCTACTGAGACTTTTACAGTACGTAAAATGTCAGGAAACATCGGTGTTGAGCGTATTTTCCCAATTGCATCTCCATTTATTGATGAGATTGTAGTTACGAAGAAAGGTTCTGTTCGTCGCGCTCGTATTTTCTACTTCCGTGAAAGAACTGGAAAATCTGCTCGTATCAAAGAAAAAAGAAGCTATACAGCTTAATTCATATTTCATTATTGAAAAGGCTTTTCCATTTGGAGAAGCCTTTTTCATTTTCAATACAATATGAAAAAACGGAGAATCAAACAATCTAAACCAAAAAAGAAAAATCACATGTTAACCGTGATCGTTTTGCTATTATTGGTTATTTTAAGCGTTACAATCTATTGGTATTATCAAAAAGACGATGTGGTAATTAAAAAAGAACATATTATTGAATCTATTCCTGAAGGTTTCACATCATTCGGTATTGATGTTTCTCATCATCAAGGAAAAATCAATTGGGAGCGTTTAATGCGCGACGATGGTTTTGACTCTGTCATTCAATTCGTTTATTGCAAAGCGACGGAAGGAATGGATCATATTGATACACAATGGGAATATAATCGCCAAGAATTAATAAAACTGAACATTGCACACGGCGCTTACCACTTCTTGGCATTGTCAAGCGATCCAAAAGAACAAGCAAAGCATTTTTTATCACAATGGCGTGCGACTGAATTCGATTTGCCGCCTGTTTTGGATGTTGAAACAGAAGGCTTGTCTGACAAAGAATTAATTGCTGCTATGAAAATCTGGCTGCTCGAAGTTGAGCAAAAAACTGGCATGCGACCAATTATATATACTTCCCTTCACTTTTACGAAACCAAATTTGCTAAAGATTTTAGTGAATATAAATTTTGGATTGCTGCCTACAGTCGAAGACCCAATTGTTTGGAAGATGCCCGCATACTTCATTGGCAATACAGCGAGAAAGGAGAACTTCCTGGAATTCGTGAAAAAGTAGATTTCAACGTTTCGAAGATCACTTATTTGTAGAGGTTAGATATAGAGCTAGAAGTTAGATTTGCTCTTTATTCTAACAATCACAGCTTCTCGATTACGAAATCAGTTCGACGGTTAATCGATCTATTTTCTTCTGAATCGTTATCTACTTTTGGAGCTGTTTCACCAAAGCCTTTAGCTGTCAATCGTTTTGCATCTATACCCAAAGAAACCAAATAGTCCTTTACTCCCTTCGCGCGACTTTCAGATAAGGTCATGTTTTTACCATCATCACCCATATCATCCGTGTGACCTTGAATTGAAACTGAAATCGTTGGATTTTCTTTTAAGAAACGTGCAAAACCTTTCAAAATGAACGTTGATTTATCATTTAAAGCATATGAACTCGTCGCATACAAAATATCATTGATTGTATACGCTTCACCAACTTTAAGTTCTTTTACCATTAAATCATTCCCTTTGATAATAACATTTTCAGGTTTCAACTCTTCCTTCGCGATTAGTTTGGAATCAAATGCATGTCCTTCTTTTTTTACGGTAACCATGACATCTTGCTTTGTGTCCAACTTGACAACTGCAGCATATTTACCATCATCACCATTCACTTTCACTTGTGTCACCTCATCTGACCCAGCATAGCTAATTTCAATCGTTGCATCTTTCACCGGTTCACCTGATTCATCTTTCAAATCACCTTTCAAAATAGCTACTGCTTTTGGTCGCGCTTGTTCGTATAATTCAAACGAATAAATATTCCAATCACCACCTAAACGTGAGGAGAAATATGCCAATTTACCATCTGTTGAAACAAATAATCCCAGCTCATCTTCTTTTGAATTAATCGGATAACCAATATTTTTGGGTTCACCCCAAACTCCATTTTCTTCACGGATAAAGAAAATATCTAAGCCTCCAACTCCTTTTCGTTTGTCGGTGCATGTTGAAACGAAATAAAGCGTTTCACTGTCTTGGTGCAAGAAGGGACTTTTATCCTTCCCATCGGTATTGATTTCATCAAACGGTCTAGCTGCTCCCCATGTACCATCTGCATTTCTTTTTGCGATGAAAATATCATTGTCGCGCGTTGTTGGTCGAGCGGCGGTATAGAACAAGGTATTACCATCAGCAGAAAGTGAAGGTTGTGCTTCCCATCCATCTTTGGAATTAATATTTGCTCCCATATTTGTCAATTCGGTCCATGTAAAATCATTTCCCCCTGCACCTGAACGCTCGTATTTCGTAATATATAAATCACAATTCAAGTATTCTTTACCATAAACTTGTTCTTTTTTGCATGCGCAAATAATCATTTCCTTGTTGTCCACAGAAAGTGTTGCTGAACCGTAATTTGTGAATGTACCATTGTTAAATGGTGCCTTTAGTGGTGCCCCACTGTTAAACGGACTCTCAATTCCTGCGCGCTGAGCAAATGTAAATTCTTCTAACCAAAGGGAAGATACAGCACCGGGATCTCTTCTGTCAATTTTACGTGTAAAAAACATCAACTCATTATCTGGAGAAATCATTGGAAAGTATTCTTCATTTTTCGAACTTACATTTTTCACCATAACTGGAGCAAATGGAACTTCAGTTGAAAGGATTTCTTGTTCGGCTTCTAAATCAGCTAGCACCTCGTTCACATCCTTTACTTTTTTATCAAAATCGTCAGGATAACGTGAATTGTCATTGTGCTTGAAACTCTTAAATTGCTTGAACCATTTCACGGCATTTTCCATGTCCTTTTGAGAGTAATTAATCACTCCCAAATAATAAGAACAATTTGCATGATAATCAGAACATTGATCTAAAGCCATTTGAAACATTTCTTCTGCTTTTAAAAAACTTTTATCCCCCATTGCAGGATGCGGTTGTTTCTCATAATAGGTCAAACCCGATTCGTATGCATACATGGCGTATTCATAGTAAACCATGGCATTGTCAGGCGAAGCTTCAATCGCAGCGTTATAATTTTCAACAGCTGTTTTTGCATCGGCTGCTTTGGAAGCCGTTTCAATAAACTTTAATACTTTTTTTGATGGTGGTAAACACGATTCATCCTCTTCTTGAGCGAAAAATGCGAAGGGAGATACTATCAGAAGAAAAAAATATAGGTGCTTCATAGAATTGGTTTCCATTAATTTCGGCCGAAAAGACAAATTTCATACCCAAAAATGTATATCGATTTTAAGGAAGAAAGGTTACAGCCAAAATAAAAATTCACTCACCTCTTTTTTGTGTCGTTAATCACATAAAAATGGCTATTCAACAAGAAATAGATAATGGATATTTTCTTTTACTTATTTTTAGGACAAATTCAATTCTATGAAAACTAATTTCTTTTTCACTTTTGCTTTTATTGGACTAGCGATGACTTCCTTTTCACAAAAGAAGAATACCGCTTCGAATGAAGTAAAACCTCTTTTTGACGCTTCAACAGTTGGAAGCTTGGCCTTTAGAAATGTTGGACCAGCTTTAACATCTGGTAGAGTATCTGATTTGGCTATTCACCCCAAACATTCAAATAAATGGTATGTTGCTGCGGCTTCTGGAGGCGTATGGTACACTGAAAATCATGGTACTACCTTCTCTCCGATTTTTGATGGTTATGGCTCCTACTCTATTGCATGTGTTGAATTGGCACCCTCAAATCCTTCTACAATTTGGGTTGGAACCGGTGAAAACAACAATCAACGATCGGTTGCTTATGGAGATGGTGTTTACAAATCTGTCGATGGTGGAAAATCATTCACAAACATGGGCTTGGGTAAATCAGAACACATTGGAAACATTATCATTCATCCAAGCAATGAAAACATTGTTTGGGTTGCGGCATACGGTCCAGTTTGGAGTGCTGGTGGCGAGAGAGGTGTTTACAAGTCAATGGATGGCGGAAAAACATGGGAACGCACACTTTTTATTTCGGAAGAAACAGGAATTTCAGAGATTGCAATTGACCCTACAAATCCTGACATATTATATGCCGCAGCGCACCAACGTCGCAGACAAGAATGGACCTACATTGGAGGTGGACCCGAATCAGCTATCTACAAATCAGTTGATGGTGGAAAAACGTGGAAAGAGGTTAATGCCGGACTTCCAAAAGGTGAAATGGGTAGAATTGGAATAGCAGTTTCTCCTGCAGATCCAACATATGTGTATGCAATCATTGAAGGCAGAACCGAGAAAGGAGGATTCTTTCGATCGACAAATAAAGGAGAAAATTGGTCAAAAATGTCCAGTTTCAACACAAGCGGTAATTACTACCAAGAAATTATGTGTGATCCAAATGACAAAAACAAGGTTTTCGCAATGGATACCTATTTACACCACACAGAAGATGGCGGTAAAAACTTTAAAGCGACAGGCGAAAGTAAAAAACACGTGGATAACCATGCTATTTGGATTGATCCAAACAATACAGATCATTGGTTAGTTGGCTGTGATGGTGGAATTTACGAAACCTACAATCATGCAGAAGATTGGAGATATTACGACAATCTTCCCATCATTCAATTTTACAAAGTAGTTACTGATAATTCTTCCCCTTTCTATAACATTTATGGAGGAACGCAGGATAATAATTCAATGGGTGGACCTGCGGCAACAATGAATGTAACAGGTATTATCAATACAGATTGGTTTATTACCAATGGTGGCGATGGATTTGAATCAGCAGTAGATCCAAAAGATCCGAATATCGTTTATGCACAAGCGCAATACGGTTGGATTGTTCGTTACGATAAAGTTTCAGGTGAAAAAGTTCCCATTCAACCGATGCCTGGTAAAGGTGAAGCTGCTTATCGTTGGAACTGGGATGCACCATTGTTAGTTTCACCACATGATAATAGAACCTTGTATTTCGCCGCTAACAAAGTATTTAAATCAAGTAATCGAGGCGATGACTGGAACGTTATTTCTCCTGATTTAAGTCAA
>JBIIKG010000049.1:0-14480 GCA_044233275.1 Crocinitomicaceae bacterium
ATCATAGGTCATGAGTTGAACTTCCAATTGATGTTTTCCGATAGGAACATTTTTAATAACGAATTGTCCTTCTGAATCACTTATTGCTCTGAACTGCTTTACAGTGTCAGAAGTAAAGATGATGATTTTTGCACCAATTAGCGGGTAATTAGTTTCGCTGTCATATATTTTTCCACGAACGGTTTGAGATGGCTGTGCAAAGATTAAGCTTGTGGTAAATACAAAAATTAGTAGTAGAGTATTTTTCATATTAAAAAATTTGTTCAAATGTAAAGACTCTTTGTCGATTTTTATAATTGAATAATGCAAATTGATTTTTCTCGGTTGTGAATATCACAAATTTATACAATGAGGAATACTAACATCGATGAAGAGAAGCTATTAGTAAAATTAAGGATATAAGAATTTAGTATTAATTGAATTCCTTCAATTGTTTTTGATATTCTTCTGCTGTCAATGGCTTTTTATAAACTTCTCTAAAAATAAATTGATTAAGAGCGTTGAAATGAAGATTACGTACATCTGAATAAACGATTTGAATATCACCACTATACCAAAGCGGAATAATGGGAGGATCTTGCATCAATACTTTTTCTGCTTTGGCATAATAAATCATTGCTTCAGATAATTTGCTGCTATTTTTAGCTTGTTCAAACAATTGATCGAACAAAGGGTTTTGATAGCGAGATTGATTAATTTTGGATGGTTCAGTTTTAGACAAGGGAATTGCTTTACTATAGAAGTTAGAAAGAAAAGTCTCAGGATTGGCATAATCACCGGCCCAAGCACTTCTAAAAATGTCTCCTTTTGCAATCGATGCGTCGTTGTCTTTTTGTTCAAAAGTTGATCCGTCAATATTCACGTTGATATTTAAAATTTGAAAAATTTGTTGTGCAATTTCATCAGCAACGGCAGAATGAATATCACCGATGTTATAACGTAGGTTAACCGAACCAAAACCTTTACCATCAGGATATCCGGCCTCTGCAAGTAATTTCTTAGCTTTTTCGGGATCAAAAATATAGGATGCATCGCGCACTCCAGAGAAATCGTAACCGCGGAAACTTGAGGAGATGGGCGGAACAATTCCATAGTACCCTAACTCGTAATATTGATTTCTTAAAACTTCCCTACCCAACTTTTCTTTGTCAATAGCATAATTGAATGCCTGTCGCACTTTAATGTTGTTAAAACGCGGATCTTGCATATTAAAAAAGTAATAATTGGTTGACAAAAGCGGATTGTTATGCATTACAAATAATGGTGGATTGGAGTTGAAATCTTTGATTCGACCCTCAAGCATTTTTGTAATTCTCCCTGGGGGTAATCCTGTAATTAAATCCGTTTGCTTATTTTCGAACATTTCAAGTTGTTCGAGTTTGCGACTTTGAAATACAAAGACTACACTGTCTAAATAAGGGAGTGTATTTCCTTCTGCATCCTTTAAGTAATAACCTGTGTTTTTTAATAAAATGGCTTTTTTCAAGTTACCACTAACATAGCCATTAAACATGAACGGCCCAGTTCCAACCATGTCTCCTTCTGCATTACTCTCGATTAGTTTTGCAGGAGAAATTGCCGCACAAGTATTGGTTAGTTTGTTTAAAAAGTTGTCGTCTTTTTGAATTAATTCCAAACTAACTACATCTTTTGTAACGCTTAGTCCACTTATTGTTTTAGCTTTTCCTTCGAAATAATCATCTGCACCTTTTAGGTTTCCTTTGTAGAGAAAAGAATAGGCGTGAGGAGCTTGACCATTTTCGTTTTTGGCGCATGCTTTTTCAATTGATTTTTGAATATCATCAACCGTTAATTTGCGATCATCGTCGTTTGAGAATAATTTATTTGGATGAAAATATACATCTTTACGAATGGTGAAATCATAGTGTAATCCGTCTGGACTAACTTTCCATTCAGATGCGATTTGGGGGTTAACATTTAGAGATTTAGGATCAACTGAAACCAATCCTTCCATTACTTGATTTAAGACAGTTGCGGTATAATAATCTGTTACATCTCTTGAAATGTGGGTAGATGGTTCAATATCGATTGACATAGTAAGAGTTCCACCAGCATGTTCAAATTGCTTAATCTTTTCTCCAGAACATCCGACAATAAAAAGTGCCAGAATACTAACTGCCCAAAAGTACTTCATTGTTGAATAGTAATTCATTAAGCACAAGAATACTAAAAAAAAATGAAATTTGAAAAAATCCAAGGTGGGCATTGAAAAATTAGCAGAGATACACACAGATTAATTTAACAAAATATTAAAAAAATAACATTTAAGTTAAAAATACATACAGAATCTATAAAAAATACAATGTTTTATTTGCTAAAGAAAAAAAAAGCAGTTAATATTGCGTAGTTATTTTAAAACTGACTGTTACATTGCAGTACATGAGAAAAATTTTAAGTGTTCTACTTTTTATTCTGATCGCTAACCTAAGCTTTGCATCTCTATCAATTGAAGGAACTTACCAGGGCAAAAACCTATACATTCAGAATCCGATGGACGATGAAGGTTTCGGTTATTGTGCTACTAAAGTAACAGTTAATGGAGATATCATGCCGGGGGGAACAAATATGGGTGCTTTTGAAATTGATTTCTCAAATTTCAATATTGCAATTGGTGAACCAGTTTTTATTGTAATCGAACATCACGATGGATGTAAACCTAAAATCCTTAATCCAGAAGTTTTATTACCAAGAAGTACTTTCGTTATCTCATTAATTGCCGTTACCACAAGCGGTAAGTTAACATGGTCAACCACCGCAGAGCAAGGAAAATTACCTTACATCGTTGAGCAATATTGTTGGAATAAATGGGTAAGTGTTGGAGAAGTTCAAGGAAAAGGTACGACTGGAGCAAATTCATATGAGTTTCAAGTAACACCGCATTCAGGAGAAAACACCTTACGTGTTGTTCAAATTGACCATTCTGGTGCTAAAAGAACATCTAAGGAAGTTAAATTCAAGTCAACAGTTGCAGCAGTTATGAAAAGTCCAGCGAAAGTGAAAGACATCATTAACTTCTCAGCAAATGGAGTTGCTGTTGAAACGCGTTATGAGATTTATGACGCTTATGGAAACATTGTTAAGAAAGGTGTTGGTTCTTCAGTAAATTGTGAAAATCTTTTACGTGGAGTTTACTATATTAATTTTGATAATTTGAACGAAAAGTTTATCAAGAACTAAATTCACATATTTTTTTCACAACCTGAGGTTCGCTTCAGGTTTTTTTTTGCCTTATGCTAAGAAAAATTGAACATTTAGGAATTGCCGTTGCAAACATTGAAGAGTCGCTTAAAATGTACGAAACTCTTTTAGGTACTAGTTGTTATAAAACAGAATCTGTTGAATCAGAAGGCGTGAAAACGGCTTTTCTTCAAGTGGGTGAATCTAAAATTGAATTACTCGAAGCTAGTAATCCATCTTCCCCAGTTGCCAAGTTTTTAGAAAAAAAAGGCCCAGGTATTCATCATATTGCCTTCGATGTTGAGAATATTCAAACGGAAATAGCACGCCTTACTGCACAGGGATTTGAATTGATACATACAACTCCTAAAGATGGAGCAGACAATAAGTTAATTGCTTTTCTACATCCAAAATCGACCGGAAGCATACTTATTGAGTTGTGTCAAGAAAAGAATTCGTAGAGAAATTCTGGATTAGTTAAGTGTAAAGTTTGCAATCCAATTGATTTTGCACCTGTAATATGTTGAAGTGTATCGTCTATAAAGATGGTTCGCGCCGCTTCTAAGCCATTTTCTTCGAGCACACACCAATATGCCTGAGATGTTGGTTTTCGATGCTTTATTTCGTGCGATAAGTACATTTTGTGAAATGATTCTTCCATTGCACAATCCGTTACTTTTTTCCATTCATCCCGAACCTTGCGAATATGCAGATCATTCGTGTTGCTTAGCAAAAATGTTGGTAGTGACTTTTTAAGATCGGCTAGTAGTTTGATTTTTTTGGGCGGGACATCTAATATCATTGCGTTCCATGCCGCTACCACCTTATTAGGGCTAGTTCCAAAAGGTAGGTGAGGAAGCAATAAATTTATAAAGTGTTGGGTGGATATTTTACCTGTTTCATATGAATCAAATAAATCGCTCTGTGTCATTTGTGAATAGACTTGTTCAAAATTTGACATGCCCAATTCATAAAAAGCACTAATTGTTTTCTGATAATCCAAATTAATAATTACGCCACCAAGGTCAAATATTACCGCATCAAAAGAGTTTATTTTCATCTTACAAAGAAACAAAAAAGAGGTGACCTTTTGGACACCTCTTTACTCACAAACGAGTGAGTTTTATTTTTTCAATTGAACATTTAAATCAAATGCAATTGCAGATTGAATTTTTTCTCCTGTTTCTGGATCTGCTTGCATACCTGCCATATTCAAAGAAGCAAAATCAACATCAAACTTACCAACGATTGAAGCTCCGTTTTCATCCGCTACCAATTTCGCATCTAAATCTTGCTTGATATCTTGACCTAGCACGTTGATAGTTGCTGACAACTTACCATTCTCATAACCGTTCAATGTAACTTTAACAATTGCATTTTTAGCTGTGTTGAAGAAATCTTCAGCCATCAAATGTCCAACCAACATCGCTTTTTTATCTTCGGGCAACATTGCGTCCGTATTAGCGATTGTGTTCAGGTCAATGGTAAACGAACCAGCCACTAAAGCATCACCTTCCATCTCAATAGACCCATCTGTAATACTCACAACACCTTCATGGAAATATTCGGCACTCTTGCTACCTTTCCACTTCAAACTAGAAGTCGCAGCATCTAATTTATAGCTAATTTTTTCAACTTTTTCTACTTCATTTTCACTTGATCCACATGATGCGAAACCAAAAGCAATTGCTCCAACTAAAAGGACATTTAACATTTTCATACGTTCTTTTTTAAAATTTGTGATGCAAATATACTCAAATATAAATACCATGGTATATATTACCATGTGTTGTTTAAAATATTTTTTCAATTGTCGTTGAATAACTGAAATCACTTAACTTCGAAAATAAAAAAAAAAATGAGGTTATTTCTTTCCCCTGAGCAGTATATAGATACAAATCATCCATTGGATATTTCACTACCACTTTCGGATACAAGCGAAAATCCGAGAGCATGGTATGTAGATGCTCCTGAATTTGAACCAGTTAGAGCGAATGGATATATTGGATCCATAAAGGAAGGTGGTTCGGTGAATTTTAGAAATATATTTTTTAATCCTCATGGACATGGCACACATACAGAGTGTTTAGGACATATTACCGAAGAGATTTATTCAATTAATGATACCATGAAGACATTTATGTGTGTTGCCCAACTTGTTTCGATAACTCCGAAGAAAAAACTCTTTATGGAAAATGACGAACAAGATGATATGATTACCATCGACCAACTGAAATCTCTTGAAATAAAATCTAATGTTGAAGCGCTTATTTTGCGCACCATGCCGAATGAAGCGTCTAAAAAACACAAAAACTACTCATCAACTAATCCGCCATATTTAGATGTGAAATGCATTGAATTCTTTAATAAAAACAAGATAAAACACCTTTTAATTGATACCCCTTCAGTTGATCGTGAATCAGATGGCGGAGCTTTGGCTTTTCACCATGCTTTTTGGGGTGTGCCAGACAATTTGAATTTTGATCGCACAATAACAGAATTAATATTTGTTGAGGATGGAATTTTTGATGGGACTTATATCTTAGATTTGCAAGTTGCTCCATTTCAAAATGATGCTGCACCCAGTCGACCGGTGTTATATAAAATTCTAGAAACAAAAAAAGGTTGACCCGCTGATCAACCTTTTGTTAGTAGTAAATTAGTTTTATTCGTATTACAACAAACTTTCTAAAGTAGTAAGATAGAAAGTAAAGCGATTATGTACTTTAAAAAAAAACAGGTTACTTCTTATGGGTAACTAAAGTTACCACTCGGAAATAAAAGAGGTAAAAGAACTGTTATACTCTTTAATCAAACTAGAAAATGAAAACTGCCTCTCCAAGCAGTGAACCTCTTTATGCTATTTCAAAGTTGACATAAGAAGATAACCTGATTTTTCTCCTTATTTCTTGAATCAAACATACTAAGTTTAATTGTACCTACATGGACAAATGAATATTCAGCTATCTTAACTGAACAAAACGCTTCTTTGAATTATTTTTACCTTAAAGGTTTTCTAAAATTTTGAAGAAAACATCTCTTTTTGCCGGACTCAATGGAACTTCAGAGCCATCTTTCATAACCACGGATCCGCCATTTCCTTTGTCATAACGATCTACATAATCAAGATTAATTAAATGAGATTGTTGAACACGCAAAAAATTATGACTTGTAAGTAATGTTTCGTACTCTTTTAGAGTTTTGGAAACTAAAATTTTCTTCCCACCAGCTAGAAAAAACGAAGTGTAATTTCTGTCAGCTTCACAACGTATAATAGTGTCTAGTTCAACGACATGGACGCTTTCTTGTGTTTTTAAAACAAGTCTCCGTTTTACATTCGGGTTAATATTGTGCTGAAGAGCATCGAATTGACTCTCTTCTTTCTTTTCGTCAATGGTTTTAATTGCTTTCTCAACTGCATTTTTCAATTCCTCCACGTCAATGGGTTTCAGAATGTAATCTAAGGCACTAAATTTTATGGCTTTAATTGCAAACTCTTCATGAGCTGTAATAAATATAACTTCAAAGTTTTTGTTTTTGATGCCTTTTATAACATCAAAACCAGTGCCGTCAGGCATTTGAATATCGAGAAAAACAATGTCAGGAGAATTATCTTCAATAGATTTTATTCCTGATTCTACGTTGTTCCCACCTTGAAACGCTTGTATCTCAAAACCGAAAGAATTAATCATCTTCACAATCAATTCACGAGTTCTATTCTCATCATCTATTACGATTGCCTTTTTCATGTTAAGAGTTTTTAAGATTTTCAGCCTTGTATGGAAGCGAAATTAAAACTTTTGTGCCTGTATTCAACTTTTTGTTGAAATCTTCTACAATTAATCTACCTTCCGTACGATACTTTTTACTCATATTATCAATTCGATCTTTGGTGATTTTCATCGCCATACTTTTATGATCCTTGCTCTTTTTATTTAATTCAGCTCCTTTACGACCAATTCCATTATCTTCTATGATTACGTTCAGCATGTTATTTTGTTTACTGAACGATATAAGGATGAATCCTCCCTCAATTGTATGAAGTTGGCCATGTTCAATTGCATTTTCAATAAAAGGTTGTGTAATCATTGGTGGAATTAATGCACCTTCTTCCAATAAAATATCTTCACATTCGATGGAATAATCAAAACGGTCTTCAAATCTCAATTTTTGAGTTTCTAAGTACTTTTGAAGGATCTCAATCTCCGTTTCTATCGGTATGAATTCCTTCGGAGAATTTTCCAAAATCAAACGTATCAATCTTGAAAAGTTCACCAAAAACTTGGAAGAATTCTCCGTATCGTTTTCATAAATATAACTTTGTATAACCGACATGGCGTTAAATACAAAGTGCGGATTCATTTGAGCCCGCAGAAGGGTTTGCGACATCTCGGCCTCTTTTCTTTCTTGTTTAATTCTTGTTTGATTCCAACGATAAAAGACAATGATTCCTGCAAGGACACTAATAATTAAAAAGCCGATGATGAAGTACATCTGGGAATTATTTCGCAATTGAACGTTTTCCAATTTTGTAGAGGTAAATGCACGTTCCTGACGCTGACGTTCAATGGAATCTGATTGCATCATAATTAATCGATCTCGCTGCTCGGAGCGATACAACTCACTTAATTCGGCAATTTTAGTGGCTGATTGAATTGTTGTATTACTGTCTTGATAGTCCAAGTACATATCTAAGTATTTCAATGCATCATTCGTTTTGCCGACATCTCGGTATACGTCTGCAATCTCTCGGTAAGTTGAGTAAATCTGATTTTTAGAACCAAATTGCTCTCGAATTTCAATTGATCGTTGCAAATAATTCAAAGCATTCGCATATTTTTTTTGTTTTCGGAATACTGTCCCAACATTATGATAAACACCTGCAATTTTTTCCTTATTTCCAGTTGATTCGTAAAAAACCAATGATTTATTGAAACTACTGGCTGCAAGCGTGTAATCTTTTTGCTCTCGATAAATCATTCCCAAGATATCGTAAGCTTCACCTAAACCATTGAAGTCATTTAATTCTGATAACAAACGAATGGCTCTTTGGGTGCTTTCAATCGCTTTTTTAAATTCTTTTCGTCCAAAATAAATAGTGCCTAAATTAGAAAGAGCTAAACCCATCTGATGATAATCGGCTATTTTTTGAGCATGTTCATAGGATTGCTTAAAATAATATTCAGCATCATTCAGATTGTAAATGAGTCGCTGCGAAATTCCCAATTCACGATTGTATTTGGCTAAACGAAAACGGTCATTCACTTCTAATGCCAATTGCAAGCTGACAATGTTTTTTGCTACACTTAGCTCTAATTGACCAAAATAGGCATAAACTCTTGCTTGAGTGTTGAAACTTTCAGCGAGAATACTCTTGTTTGATGTTCGACGTGCAAATTGAATCGACATTTCCGTGTACCGCAGTGCTGAGTCTTTTTTGTTGTCGAGCATGAAGTTAAAGGCGATTAAGTTCTTCACTTCCGCAATTTTGGCATTTTGCCGTTTCTTTTCAGCAATTTTCTGTGCATTTTTTAAATAGAAATCAGCTGTTTCGAACTCTAATAAATTACTATGATAGTTACCGAGATGCTTGTATATCTTGAAAGAAACATCCTCTGTGTTCAATCGATTTAAAAACTGCTGACAACCAAGTACATCTCTGAAATACTCTTCTTGCCTACCCAAAATCTCATTTACCTCAGCACTGTAAATCAAGGCACTGAAACGGATTGAATCATCGAAAACACGACTTTTTTGCAACAATACATCTTTCAAAGAATCGGCACGGTAAATATTGTTCGATTTGTAATATTCACCAAGAATTAACAAGCGCTTAAAACGTTTCGATTCATCCTTTTCTTTGCGAATGGATTCTAATAATTGCTTTTCCCGGGCTGTTTGACTATAACCAACAGTGGGTACTAGGATGAAAAAACTCATCACAATTAAAAACAAGATATGTTTGTTCAATCGCATTCTCGAATCTAAAGGTAGTATTTTGACTCATAAATTTACTTTGACTCATCAAATATTCTTATGGTGATTAATTCTCCTATTGAATTCCTATCTTTGGAACCTTAAATGCAAGAATAGAATGGAATACAATTTTCGCGAAATAGAAAACAAATGGAGAGGCTTTTGGGCTGAAAACAAGACCTTCAAAGTAACAGAAGACCTTACTAAACCAAAATTCTATGTGTTAGATATGTTTCCTTATCCATCTGGAGCAGGTTTACATGTTGGACATCCACTTGGTTATATTGCCTCGGATATCTATGCGCGATACAAACGTTTGCAAGGATTCAACGTCTTGCACCCAATGGGTTACGATTCATTTGGTTTGCCAGCTGAACAGTATGCGATTCAAACTGGACAACATCCTGCTCTTACGACGGAAGAAAATATTGCGCGTTATCGCGACCAATTGGATAAAATTGGATTCTCGTATGATTGGGACCGAGAAGTGCGCACTTCCTCCCCAGAATACTACAAATGGACACAGTGGATTTTTAAACAACTATTCGATTGTTATTATGATAATTCAACGAATAAAGCAGAACGAATTTCCAACTTGGTTTCAATATTCGAAGTAAAGGGAAATGGTGCAGTAAATGCGTGTTCTGATTGTGAAACTATTTTTTCTGCAGCTGAATGGAAAGCATTCGACGAACGTAAAAAAGAAGAAATTTTACAGGAATACCGCTTGGCTTACTTGGCAGATAGTTGGGTAAACTGGTGTCCGGCTTTGGGAACTGTTTTAGCCAATGATGAAGTGGTAAATGGCGTTTCAGAGCGAGGTGGACACCCAGTTGAACAAAAATTAATGCGTCAGTGGTCAATGCGCATCAAAGCATATGCAGAACGTTTAATCACTGGTTTGGACACTGTTGATTGGACAGAATCCATTAAAGATCAACAACGCAACTGGATCGGAAAATCGCAAGGCTGCTCGCTTTTCTTCCCCCTTTGGAGGGGGATTGAGGGGGAGGACAATTCTGATTTAACAATTGAAGTCTTCACCACTCGTCCCGATACTATTTACGGTGTTTCGTTCATGGTATTAGCGCCTGAACATCCGTTTGTAGATCAAATTACAACGGCAGAATACGCTGAAGCTGTAGAAAATTACAAGAAAGAAGCATCCTTGAAATCAGAACGGGATCGTCAAGCAGATGTGAAAAACATTACTGGACAATTCACTGGAGCTTATGCAATTCATCCTTTCAATGGTGAGAAAGTACAGATCTGGATTGGGGATTATGTCCTGGCTTCCTACGGAACAGGTGCGGTAATGGCAGTTCCTTGTGGCGACCAACGCGACTACGATTTTGCGAAACACTTCAATTTAGAGATCATTAATATTTTTGCTGATGTTGATATTTCGGATGCAGCTTATACCGAAAAAGATGCTGTAATTGCCAATTCAGATTTCTTGAATGGTTTAGATGCGAAAAGTGCTATCAAAAAAGCAATTGAAGCGATCGAAACAAAAGGGCTTGGAAAAGGAAAAACGAATTATCGTTTGCGCGATGCTGTTTTTAGTCGCCAACGCTACTGGGGAGAACCGTTCCCAGTTTATTACAGAAATGAATTGCCGTATTTGGTAGACGATGCGAATTTACCCATCGAATTGCCAGAGGTCGATAAATACTTACCGACAGAAGATGGTGAACCACCTTTAGCTCGAGCTGATAAAAGTGCTTGGAACTTCTCTCAAGGAGACCGAATGGAATATAACACGATGCCAGGTTGGGCAGGAAGTTCTTGGTATTTCTTACGTTACATGGATCCGCACAATGAGCATGAATTTGTGAGCAAGGAAAAAGTGGATTACTGGAAGAATGTAGATTTATACATCGGTGGTTCGGAACATGCAACAGGTCACTTGTTGTATTCACGTTTCTGGACAAAATTCTTGTTCGACCAAGGTTACATTGGTTTCGATGAGCCCTTTGCAAAAATGATCAACCAAGGGATGATTTTGGGAAGAAGTAGTTTTGTGTATCGAGTTAAAGACACAAATAAATTTGTATCGAATTCTTTGAAAGATCAATTCGAGGTGACGGCATTACACGCTGATATTTCTCTTGTTGATAGCGACAAATTGGACATTGAAGGATTTAAAGCATGGCGTTCAGAGTTTGCAAATGCAGAATTCATTTGTGAAGAAGACGGTTCATACATCTGTGGAAACGAAGTCGAAAAGATGTCGAAATCGAAGTACAACGTTCAAACACCAGACGAACTCGTAGAAAAATTCGGAGCAGATACCTTACGCATGTATGAAATGTTCTTGGGACCTTTGGAACAAAGCAAACCTTGGGACACCAAAGGTATCAATGGTGTACACAACTTTTTACGTAAATTGTGGCGTTTGTTCAACATCGATGAAAGCGGAAAAGCGAATATATCGACAGAATTACCTTCAAAAGAAGCCTTGAAAACTTTACACCGCACGATAAAGAAAATGAGTGATGATTTAGATCGTTATTCGTTTAATACGGGTGTTTCTAATTTCATGATTTGTGTGAATGAATTGTCAGACCAAAAATGCAACAACAAGCACATTTTGCAAGATGTTATCATCATGCTTTCGCCTTATGCACCGCACATTTGTGAGGAGTTATGGGTCAAATTGGGCAATAAAGCAGGAGAAATCAATTTTGCTACTTTTCCGAAATTTGATGAAGCAATGTTGGTAGAAGCGAATATTTCTTACCCAGTTTCCTTCAACGGAAAAATGCGTTTGAAAATTGAGCTACCAACTGCATTTGGACCAAAAGAGGTTGAAGAAGCTGTTTTAGCTAATGCTGACGCACAAAAATACTTGGATGGAAACACACCGAAAAAGGTGATTGTTGTCCCAGGTAAGATTGTGAATATTGTGATGTAAATACTTTCTTCAACTTGTAACTTTCAGCTTTAGTACTTTGTTTAAGAACCATGTTCAAACACTTTTTAATCACTTGTTTTTTAGGCTTGAGTTCTTATTGCGTGACTCAAGACACCTTGTATGTTGTTTCTCCTGCGCGCAACACAATTTACGCTGAACTATTAGGTCAATCCTTGTACTATTCGCTAAATTATGATCGAATTCATCTTGAGTCGAGTAGAAGCAAAACGAGCTTTACGCTAGGGGCTTGTTTCTTGCCGGTTACTGATTTTTACACGACCGCTGGCTCTGGGAGTTATAATTATTTGCTCGGTAGACGCAATCATTACCTAGAGTTGGGGATTGGGCTCACTGGTATGCAGCTGGTAAGTGGAAATACAACTTCATCTTATACAACAATTAATGCCCAGGGGGAAGAAATCACCCAAAGTGCACTCGGTTCCTCCACCAATTATTTTTTGTTTTTAACGCCTAAGATTGGTTATAGATTCCAACAATTAGACGGCGGATTCTTTGGACGACTTACCCTTACACCACCGGTAGGATTAATTAGTTATTATGGGCCGTTTCAAGCATACAATAATCCAAATTTCAATTCTGGAGGTGAATCACTGTTAATCTTAAAAGAAGCAGCGTTTTTCCCTACTGTCATATTCCCATGGGCTGGGATCTCTTTTGGATATACTTTTTAGCAACTAGGGTCGTTATACTTTTAAAATCTTCTGCATCTATTTTACATTTTGGCACATCCTTTGCTTTTGGGCAAGAACTAAAATTCTGCGTTATGAAAAAGTTAGTTTATTTTACTGGATTAATAGGCTTGTTTATCACAATGACAAGCAGTACTGAAATTACTTATCCAACTGTTACAAATAAGTCCTTCCAAATAGGAGAAAAATTGCGTTACCGCGTTACTTATGGTTTCATGGATGCTGGTGAAGCAGTAATGGAAGTGAAAACCACAACCAAAAAAGGTGCAAACCGCGAATTGATGCATGCTGTAGGAACAGGAAAAACGTTGGGAGGATTCAATGCCTTCTTTAAAGTAACCGATACCTACGAATCATACTTAGACAAGAAAGGAGTGTTTCCTTGGTTTTTTGTCCGACGAGTTGATGAAGGTGGTTACAAATTGAGTCAAGATTATACATTTAAGCACGATAAGTATAAAGTGGATAATGGAAAAGGAAAAGAATTTAAGATTCCTGTTGGAATTCAAGACATGGTTTCTGCCTTCTATTATGCAAGAACTTTGGATTTTAAGGATATGAAAAAAGGCCAAACTTTTGAATTTAAGTGTTTTATGGATGATGAAATTTACAACTTGAAAATTAAGTATGTGGGAGATGAATTGATTCACATTCGTAAAGGTAAATTCAATTGTCACAAATTTGTTCCAGTAGTGCAAACTGGGCGTTACTTCAAAAGTGAAAATGACGTAAATTTCTGGGTTACAAATGATGCAAACAAGATTCCGGTGCTGGTAAGAGCAAAAATTCCAGTTGGAACCGTTAAAATGCACTTAGTAGAATGGAGTGGATTAAAAAATACATTGACAAGCAAGGTCGAGTAATAACCAGTAAACAAAATAAGAAGCCGTCACTAAGTTCTAGGACGGCTTTCTTTTTGTCCCAATTTTAGGTGATTTTAGAAAATTTTCATTTTTTTTCTGCATTCTTCACTCAAATACTTTCAAAGTTCATCTTTTCATTTATTTTTGCTCAAAATTGTTAAATGGACAGCGCGTTTGAGTTGGTAGAGAAAGAATCTGTGGTTGGATTAAACTTTCCAGCAACAGAGATTTTAAAAAGTGAAGAGGATAGATTGCTGAGATCTAGCGAATTGAAACGAGCAATTGCACTAGGGAACTTAGAACATCAAAAAGTTAAGATTTATTTTGAAGATGATAAGAAGAAAAAATGTGTTCACACTACCATTTGGGCAGTAACCGCAGATGCAATTGTGTTAAAACAGAATTCAATTATCCCGATTATAAGAATACATAAACTAGAAATATAAAAATCATGACTAAGAGAAGAGCCATAATTAGTTACGATAAGCTAACGATCGATCAAAAAAAGCAAATCCTGAAAGACTTTCCAGACGGATACATTAACCACCTTACAACAATTAAAACGCCTACAGGTGAATTGTTAGAAGCCTTGATCTGGGAAACAGATGAGGTAATCTATTTGGTTAAAATCACGAAAACAAAACCAGTGAAAGCTGCAGTTGTTGAAGATGAAGATGAGGATGATTTCGACGAGGACGAATTGGACAAAGTAGATGACATCAAAGATGATGAGTTGGATGCGGATGATGACGATGAAGAAGAAGATTATGACAAACCAGATGATGATGCTAGTGAAGAAGAAGATTAATTGAAAAA
>JBIIKG010000218.1:0-4675 GCA_044233275.1 Crocinitomicaceae bacterium
CAAAGCTTCTGGTCTCTTTATTATACTTCTCGGATCTAGTTTAATAGGAAATTATTTCTTTGGGAAATGGGTTCACAATGCACAAAGCAATAAAGCCAAAAAATGGATTATTGGTGTTGCAGCTTTCTTGAATGTTGCTGTCTTAAGCTATTTCAAGTATGCTTATTTCTTCACTGAGTCTTTTAATGAAATGTTCCACACTAATTTCGAAGTATTTAATCATATTTCTTATTGGGGAAATAGTTTTTTTGATGGAAATTATTTTGCAGTTGACAAGATTCTTTTGCCAATTGGGTTATCCTTTTTCACCTTCCAAAGTATTTCCTATTTTATTGATATCTATCGAAAGGAGGTTGAACCGGTTAAAAACTTCTTTGATTATACATTTTTTGTTACGTTTTTCCCGCATTTACTTTTGGGCCCGATTGTTCGAGCGAAGGATTTTCTCCCACAAATTCGTCAACCATACTCACTTAACAAGGATGAATTCAGCGCTGCTATCATTCAAATTGTAAAAGGATTAATAAAAAAAATTATTCTTGCAGACTACATTGCTGTTCACTTTATTGATAAAGTGGTAGATGCACCAGAAGCCTATCCAGGTTTCGTAAGTGTTTTAGCAATGTGGGGTTATTCTCTTCAAATCTATGGTGACTTTTCGGGATATACTGATATTGCAATTGGACTTTCGAGGCTAATGGGCATCAAACTACTTGAAAATTTTAACTCTCCCTACAAAGCAACAAGTGTAGCCGATTTTTGGAGAAGGTGGCATAAATCATTAGGTTCTTGGTTGCGTGATTATTTATACATCCCATTGGGAGGAAATAAGACAGGTGGAATCGGAACATATGTCGCAACAAGTATCATTTTCATATTCCTCATCTTTATTACCCAATGGTATGAATTGATTTTTGTCTATACCGGATTAACGATTGTGTATATTATTGGTGTTTTGATTGTGCCTAATTTCAAGCAGTATGTTCATCGCGATTTAAACCTACTCATCACAATGGTTGTCGGTGGATTATGGCATGGTGCAAGCGAAAATTTTGTTATGTGGGGCACAATGAATGGATTGGCATTAATACTTTACAATCACTGGAAAAAAATATCTCCTTACGAAAACAAAAGTTGGTTAATTGTGCACTTCTGGAAAATATTCATCACCTTCAACTTTATAACATTTACACGTATTTGGTTCCGTTTAGAAGAAGAAGGTGAACCACTAGCTATGTTAAACCACATCTGGAATAACTTTGGATTTAAATGGGATACTTTCGTAAAAGTCCTTTCAACTTATCAAAGTGTATTTTGGGTTATTCTTGCAGGATATATCGTTCACTGGCTGCCTCAAAAAATAAAGGATCTTTGGGAAAACCTGTTCAAACGTTTTCCCCTGCCTTTACAAGCTGTTGCAGTGGCCATCATTGTTATTCTGATGTACCAAGCAGTTTCTGATACATTTAAGCCATTTGCTTATTTTGAGTATTAATTAGTGGCTGGAGACTGGAGACTGGGAATTTGAGATTAGAAACTATTTCGATTGATCCAACTTGCGCACCATAGTTAGAATGGTAGCCAAAGCGACTGTCTCACCTGTTTCGTCGTAAACATCGACTAAGAATTTCACAATTCCTTTTGCAATGTCGTCTTCGCTGCGTTTTTCTTGGTCAATTTTTTCTTTTACCGTGAAACGAACGCCTAAAGTTGCCCCTGGATAAACTGGTTTCGTGAAACGAGCTTCATCTAATCCATAGTTCAATAAAACTGGACCTTTTTTCGGGTCCACAAATAAACCTGCTGCTTTCGAAAGCACGAAATAACCATGCGCTACACGTTTCTCAAAAATGGTTCCTTCCAAGGAAGTTGCATCCATGTGGGCGTAGAAATTATCTCCTGAAACATTCGCAAAATTCACGATATCTGCATCTGAAACGGTGTGCTTGTGCGTGAAAACGGTATCTCCAATCATTAATTCTTCAAAATGCTGTCTGAACACATGTGGATTTGCTTCTGGCATCGCAGCTCCGACTTGGAATTGCTGCGTAATCTTCGTAATTGTTGTTGGGTGACCTTGGATAGCTGTTCTTTGCAAATAATGCAATACACCTCGCTTTCCTCCCATTTCTTCACCACCTCCAGCACGACCTGGTCCACCATGCGTTAACAATGGCATTGGAGAACCGTGTCCTGTACTTTCTTTCGCACATTCTTTATTTAGTACTAAAATTCGTCCGTGCATACTTGCTGCACCAATGACGTATTCAGTCGCTTCTTTATCACATGGCGTAACAATTGAAGAAACCAAAGATCCTTTCCCCATTTTGGCAAGCAGAATCGCTTCTTCCAATGTTCTATAAGGCATAACCGTCGAAACTGGTCCAAATGCCTCAATATCATGACAATCCGTTTTATTAAATGGATCATTATTTCTAAAAAGTATCGGTGAGAAAAATGCTCCTACGTTTCTATCAGCACCCAAGACTTCAAAATCATCCATGTTGCCATAAACAATCTCTTGTGACTGCGCTAAACGCTCTACACTTTCTCGTACACGGTCAACTTGCGTGCGTGTTGCTAAAGGTCCCATACGAACACCTTCCACACTTGGATCTCCAATTTTTGTCGAAGCCAAACGTGCAGCAATTGCTTTCTCTACCTCATCAATCAAATTTTCAGGAACAATGATTCGTCGCACAGCCGTACATTTTTGTCCAGCTTTAATCGTAATTTCTTTTACTGTTTCTTTAATGAACAAGTCAAATTCTTCGGTACCTAAAACAGCCTTTTCACCCAAAATAGATGCGTTCAATGAATCCGCTTCCAAATTGAACATGACGCTTTCCTCTGAAATTCGAGGCAAACCTTTTAAGATTTTACCGGTATGCGCACTTCCTGTGAAAGTAACGACATCTTCAGTTGTAACATGATCCAAAATTCCTCGACCTAGTCCAACCACTAATTGAAGAGAACCTTCTGGCAATATTTTCGATGCAATAATATCTTTAACGACAACTTCGGTTAAGAAACTGGTATATTCTGATGGTTTCACGATAGCTGGAACTCCAGCCATTAGGTTAACCGCAATCTTTTCTAACATACCCCAAACTGGGAAATTAAAGGCATTGATATGAACAGCTACTCCTTCTTTCGGAACCATAATGTGGTGACCGATAAATGTTCCGTTTTTTGATAGAGGTGCAGCTACACCATCAACGTAATAAGGTAAATCTGGAAATTGTCTTCTTAGGGAAGCATTCGCAAAAAGGTTACCTATTCCACCTTCGATATCAATCCAAGAATCCACTTTTGTAGCGCCTGTCCAAGCACTCACTTGGTAGTATTTTTCCTTCAAGGTTAACAAATGCATTGCCAAGGCCTTTAACATTCGACCTCTTTCTTGGAAGGTCATTTTACGCAATTTACGTCCTCCATTTTCTCGTCCGTATGCCAACATCGCTTCAAAATCGAGTCCCGCACTGGAAACTTCACCAATTTTTTCACCTGTATTTGCATTGTATACGTTTGTTTCGACTCCATCTCCGTCGACCCATTGACCTAAAGCGTAATTTTGAAAGCGTTGCATATGTTGAATTTTGAGGACTAATTTACTTAATTATGAAGGATGAGTAATCGATTAATTCCAAATTCTGAATCCTGAATCCCAAATTCCTGATTTATGCAAATTCGAATTCATGTTCGTTGTCAGCGATATAGTTTAATACATCAAAGATTTCTTGTAAGTCATACGATGTCACCAATTTCATTCGGTAATCTTTAAAATGTGCAATTCCCTTGAAATAATTCGTGTAATGACGTTTCATTTCGGCAATTCCAAGAATCTCACCTTTCCAGTTAACACTCATTTGTAAGTGATCTCTGGCAGCTTCTACTCTTTCTTTGATTCCTGGTGGATCCAAATGTGTTCCTGTTTCCATAAAGTGTTTTACTTCATTGAAAATCCATGGATAACCGATGCTTGCTCGACCAATCATGATTCCATCTACACCATACTTGTTTCTATATTCCAAGGCTTTTTCTGGTGTATCTATATCTCCATTTCCGAAGATTGGAATCCGCATGCGCGAATTGTTTTTTACTTCGCCAATCAAGGTCCAATCAGCTTCACCTTTGTACAGTTGAACACGTGTTCGTCCATGAATAGAAATTGCTTCTACACCAACATCTTGCAATTTTTCAGAGGTACTCACCACAAATTTCGTTTGATCGTCCCACCCTAATCGGGTTTTAATGGTCACTGGAAGCTTTGTTTCTTTCACAATTGCATCCGTCATTTTAATCAACTTCGGAATATCTTGTAACATCCCCGCTCCAGCTCCTTTGCAGGTCACCTTCTTAACTGGACAACCAAAATTGATATCGACAATATCAGGATTGGTGCGTTCAATAATTCGAGTAGCTTCGCGCATACTCTCGATATCGTATCCAAAAATTTGAATTCCAACTGGACGTTCATATTCATAAATATCCAATTTTTGAACACTTTTAGCCGCGTCCCGAATTAAGCCTTCTGAAGAGATGAATTCGGTGTACATTAAATCCGCTCCGTTCTTTTTGCACAAAGCACGAAAAGGTGGATCACTTACATCTTCCATCGGTGCAAGTAACAATGGGAATTCACCCAATTCAATGTCGCGGATTTTAACCATAG
>JBIIKG010000219.1:0-4655 GCA_044233275.1 Crocinitomicaceae bacterium
TAAGAATCTTGAGGTAAGAACTCGACTTCAACATAGTTCTTCGATTGTTTCTATAGATCATTCTAAAAGTGGTGATTATTTAATTTCCCTTGATTCAGAAGGGGTCATTAAGATTTGGTTGACTTCTCAAATGATTCCAATACACACATTGCAGTTTGACGATGGAATTAAAAAATTAAAGTTCATTGAAAGTGGTAATACTTTTTTTGCATTTAGTGGAACATGCATTTATATTTTTGACACAAAAAGTGGTGGTTTAATTCGAAAACTAGATATCCCTTCGATTTACGGTGAAATATTAATCCTGGATGTGACTGCGGCTAAAAATGGTCGTTTCTTTTTACTTTCATCTGTCAATTCAAATGAAGTTTATTACTATAATCTAACGTCCAATTCATTTGGATGGTTTTGTTCAGGACCTGTTCCTTTTTCAGTTAAAAATATTGAGTATTATCCAATGATTGATTCACTTTTTGTGACGTATGGCGCAGAAGGAATTTACGTCTATGAAAGTAGCAAAGGTCAGTTTTTACGAAAAATTAAAAATGTCAATAATTCGAATTCGAATGGATACGTTAATTACACTTTACGTTTTTCTCCGGATGGTAAACTTCTCATGGCTCAGTTTAATGATAGTATACGTGTTTTTAATTTTGAGAAAGGTGAATTGATTGCAACTTACAAAGGGTATCTTGGTTTTTTTAGTTCAGATTCGTCTGTTTTTATAAGTTCATATGCTACTAAAGATCAATTGACTCGTTATTTTTCTGAAAATATTTATTCGAAGAAAAAGAACTTTGAGTTTGTTTTAGACCGGTTGGATTATCTAACTAAAGAATTTACTTATGATCAAGAAAGAAATCTTGTATTTGTTACTAAAAATAGTGAAATAAAAATTATCAATCTTCGATCAGGTCAGTTTATTGAACGTTCCGGTGGTATGCCGTCTGGAGATGTTTTTGCACATTTTGATCCTTTAAATAATACCAAGCTTATTGTCTCTATTGATAAAGAAATTAAAACAATAAATGCAATTACAGGAGCAGTTGATAAAGTTTGGAAACTAAGAGGGGATGAAATAAAGTATAATCACGATTTTTCAAAAATTGCCATTATCAGATCAAATGATGTATTCGTTTATGCTGTTATAGATGAATCATTTTTATACAAAGTAGAAAATGTAAACAACGTAATTTTTACAGGCGAAGGTCAACTTATTTGTTTTAGTTACTTCAAAGGAATAAGAATTTTGAATGAAGAAACAGGAGAGCTAATTTTTTCTAAAGGAGACTTTGAAACTAAAGAAATGTTGAAGTCATATATCTATGTTCCAAACGACCATGAATTACTATTAGTCATGTGGAAAACAATTTCTAATTCCAATAAATTGAGTTACACAGAACGAATTGAAGCTATGAAAAAGGGTACCTATATTGTGGGTATTGATGTTGCAACTGGGAAGGAGAAGTACAAGCAAGATTTCCCTACTGAATTCACCGAAATGGCCTATAGTTCAAGAAATCAATTGGCTATGCAAACAGGTTATCGTCAATTCAAATTGGTCAAAGACAAGAAAGAGCTTTTTATTGATTCGGATTTGTATTTTAATTCTATTCATTTCAGCGATGATGGAAATTTTTTCTATTTGACAGGATCTGAAGGTCAATTGGAATGTTATAATACAGAGACTGCTGAGTTACTTTATAGAAACAGGTTCCATGATAAGGAAATTGAAATGTTGTCATGGAAAGATAGTTTAATGTTGACAGTTGGTCGTGATGGAAAATCTGTTTTGTTAAATGCGAAAAATGGAACTTTAATAGGAAGTTATCTGTTTTTTAAAGGAGATGATCATGTAATGATTGATGCAAACAATTACTATAAAGGTTCCAAAAAGGGCGTTCAAGGAATATATTTCAAAAAAGGAAATAATTACTATCCAATCGAACAATTTGATGCACAACAAAACAGGCCAGATAAGGTGCTCAAAAGTTTTGGCGAAAAGAATGCGGAAGTTTTAGCTTCTTATGAGCAAGCCGTAGAAAAACGCTTGTCAAAAATGGGAATAAAATCAGCCACAAACATGGATGATTTTGCCTTGCCAATACTTCAATTAAAAGACCCAAAGCAAATTCCAGTTATTTCCTCAACAGGTCAACTTTCTATTGATTTATATGGCAAAACACCTACTGATAAATTACAAAGTATGCATATTTGGATTAATGATGTTCCTTTACACGGGATGAACGGATTAACAGCTGGAATTGCAGGAAATATTTCATTTGAAACAAAATATAGGCTAGAATTGGCAGAGGGAAACAATAAGTTACAATTCGCACTGATGAACACAAAAGGTATTGAAAGTGAAAAATTGACTTTTTTTATTTTTTATGAGCCAGTAAAACCAGTCAAAAAAAATCTCTACTTAATTAATTTAGGGGTGAGCAATTACGTTGATTCAACTTATAACTTAAGTTACGCATCAAAAGACGCGAACGATATAAAAAACATCTTTCTTACCTATGGCAGAGAGATGTACGATTCAGTTATTCAGTTTTCACTTATCGATATTGAGTTAACTACTCAAAAAGTGCTGGATTTAAAAAAGCATTTGTTAAAAGCACGTCGAAATGATGTTGTTTTAATCACTTTTGCTGGACATGGCATTCTAGATGAAAAGTATAATTATTTTCTAGCAACACATGACATTGATTTTAATAATCCAGCCATTAAAGGTTTGGCATATGAAAATTTCGAAATGCTCTTTGACGGAATTGCTCCACTTAAAAAGTCACTCTTTATTGATGCTTGTCACAGTGGTGAGGTTGATGTGGAATCTGTTGCTTCGGAGAATACAACAAATGTTACTACTAAAAAGTTAGGAAGGGGTGGAAAAGCTGAATATGTAGCTGATATAAAGCGATTAAACACTTCTGAATTAACTAAAGAGTTATTTAATGATTTACGTAGAGGGACAGGAGCAACTGTTATTTCCGCATCAGGCGGACTCGATGTAGCTTTTGAAAGCAATGAATATCAAAATGGTTTATTCACCTATTGTTTACTTCATGGATTAAAAGATTTAGCAGCTGATAAAAATCAAGATGGAAAAATCATGTTAAGTGAATTACAAGAATTTCTGCAAAAAGAAGTGTTTCTTTTGAGTAATGGCGCACAAATACCAACTTCTCGTATTGAGAATTTGAGTTTAGATTTTAGAGTTTGGTGATTTTGTAGTTAACCACTTATTCCTTAATAAATCGAGCTATTTCAATTCTTCCAGAAGTGAATTAGATTATATGTGAACTAAAGAAATGTAAGTCAAAAGGAAATTCTATTAAAATTCTAAATCCCGAATTTCGAACCTTTAGTTTTCACCACATAGGCGAAGAGAAAAGGTAAATGATTCTCCAAGAGGTCAAAAAGAAATACTCCGTATTCTCAACTTCTCAGTGGTAAAATTGACATAGCTAAAAACGATTTAACCTCAAGGAATTTCCTTTTTGATTGAATAGCCTATTAAAATTTCACCACTAAATACAGCAGTTACCAAATAGCCATAACTATCCAACGCTAGACGTTGATTTTCGTGAAGATTATTCATATCAGCAACTTGATCTCCTGTGAAAAACCATCTAACAACTGCTTGGTCCTCAAAATATGCCAATGCAGTGAACTCTCCCAATTCTTCAAAAATAACGTCGTAATGCACACCTAGACGCATGCCAAATTCAGAGGTGAAAAATCTTCTGGGGAGCTCCTTGGCTTTTTTTGAAAAACAAGGATAAGCAACTTTGTTTTGGTCAGGAGTAGTTATATTTCCCAATGAATCATTCAGGTAAATACTTTGAATGAAATATGCAGGTGGATTATCCAAATAAAATACATATTCATTCAGGTGATGATAATCTGTAGCCAATTCAATCACCAATTGTTGATTACGTTTTTTATTCTTAAACCAAACTTTATCATAGGAAAAAATACTGTCGCAATTAATTTTATGGGCAGGAACTTCACTCTTTAAAAATCGTATAGGAACATGAAAAGCGTCCATTTCAATATACCTTGAAGAATCAAGCTGAGCTGATGAATTCCAGTAGACTAAAACGGAAATTATCGTAATCAAAAAACGCATTACTGTGCCTTTTCTTCAAATTTCTTTAATCCTTTGAAAACCATGTCAAGGACTTCGTTAATTGGTAATCCATTTGTTTGAGTTATAGTTGTTCCTCCTACGTTGAAATCAAAACTTCCAATACTGTCAAAATTACCTAATCGAATGTTTTTTCGTTTTTTAAGTCTACGATCAATGCCGTAAGCTTTCATTTTGACACGAACGTATGGTTTTAAACGTGAATAACTCGCATTTACACCACCAAACGTAAACGTTTTATTAAGTCCAACAGTAATTCGGAATTTCACATAATACTCTAAATATTCAGATCGCATGGCTTGACGTTTTGTCCCCCGTGGCAAACCTCCAACCTGACTTGAAGTACTGTTTGTTTTTAATTCTTTACCACGGCGGTTAATAGGATAAATCCATTTGGTGTCGGAATGTAACTCCTGAGTAACCAAATATTCAACCCTAGAAATAACTGAATCATATAGATTGGTTGGGATGAATAAATCACCATTACCCGTATTATTTATTA
>JBIIKG010000050.1:0-14400 GCA_044233275.1 Crocinitomicaceae bacterium
TGAAGATCTTTTTGAGTTTTATCCTCAGATACTTCTTTCAAAGCTTCATATTTTTCTTGACCGCGTGTAAATTCGTTCTCGTTCGAAATTTGAATATTTTCTTCGATTGCTACGAATGCGTCAAGAATTGATTTAGATACGTTCAATGCCAAAAGTGCCGTAAGCACCAGGTACATCATCCCGATCATCTTTTGTCTAGGGGTTTCTTTTCCTCCTGCCATGATTAATTACGTTTTATTGGTTAACAATAAAGTTCAATTCGAATAACTCATTTTAATCGTTAAACGATTAACCACGAGTTATTGTCATAGCTTTTAACATATTACCGTAAACGTTGTTTAGGTCAGTTAAGTTCTTAGACAACATTGCCATATTCTCTTTGTACAAGCGAGTATCTTCTGTCGAAGCAGCAAGATTAGCCATCATTTCTGTTACTTGAGATTGGAATTTCTCAGTTGCCTCAAGATGAGAAGAAGAACCTTTTAATTGAAGTTCATAAACATTGTTCAATGCAGATAGGTTCTTAGAAACCTTTTGCATTTGTTCACCGAATGACTCACCTTCTTTCGCGTCAGAAGTCATACCGCTAATAGAAACAGATGCTCTTTCATATGCTTCAGATAAGTTAGACACTTTATCAGAAGCAGCTTGCAAACTAGATACGTAAGAATCAGTTGCAGCAGCAGCAGATGTTACACCTTTTAATTGTGCAGCATTGTCACCTAACTGTCTCATTCCATCACCCAAACGTTCTAACAATGCACTATCAATTTTAGCTTCAGCTAACATTTTGTCTAATTCGTCAGTGATGCTTGCACCTTTCTTCGATTTAGAAACAGCAGAATGATCTAATTCATCTGCATGACCCAATGCTAACTCTGGGTATACAAGCTCCCAATTTGGATCTTCATGAATTGGTTCAAATGCTGAGAACATGAAGATTAATGCTTCCGTACTCAAACCAACTACTAGCATAGGCCCTGCAAATGGCCAGTGCATAATTTTAAACATCGCCCCAATAATTACGATTGCCGCTCCAAATCCATAGAGTTTCGACATAAACAATTTCCATCCTTTACTTCCTGGTTTCATAGTTTTCCTTGTTTTTAGGTTTTACAAAATTTACTCTTACTACTTTATTTGTTTGTTGTATTCTAAATTTTATTCAATTACTTAAGTTGAATATCACTTCGAATTTCTTCTCCACCTTCTCTTGAGAAGTCGCGGCCTCCTCTTCCTAGGTGGGTCATAACGTTACGGTATCCAACGTATGACTTTGCAGTATCTTGATACTCATATGTACGAGTAGCGTTTTGAAGGTAATATCCAACATCTTTCCAAGAACCTCCTCTTAAAACTTTACGTTTCATTGAAGGTGGATCCCAGTCCATTGCATCGTAACGATAATCTGTATTCAAATCGTGTGAAAACTCATACATTGATTCATCGTAAGCTGTTTCACACCATTCTGAAACGTTTCCAGCCATACAATATAATCCCCATCCATTTGGATTATAAGAGAATACTTTTACAGTATGGAAACCACCATCTTCAAAGTATCTACCTCTCATTGGTTTAAAGTTACCAAGGAAACATCCTGCCTCATTTCTGATGTAAGGTCCACCCCATGGGTATTGAGACAAGTTCAAATCTCCACGTGATGCTCTTTCCCATTCAGCTTCAGTAGGCAAACGGAAATCATTTACAAATAAATCACCCATTGCAACTAACCAGTTATTTAACAACTGTGTTCTCCACACTGAGAATGCTTTAGCTTGAACCCAAGTAACACCAACAATTGGATAATTGTCGTAAGCTGGATGCCAGAAATACATATTAGTCATCGGATCATGGAAACTATAAGTAAAGTCACGAACCCAACATAATGTATCAGGATAAACATTTACAACCTCATCAATGATGAAACGTTGACGATTATCATGACCTCGAATGGCATTATTCTGACCTTTTTTATTGAAGTAACCCATGTCTAAATCCTGACCTTGATCTTCTCCTGTAAAAGGATGCGGAGGGGTGCTCAATTCACGGTGTTCGTCAACAAGTTTATTACCTTCGTTGTCATAACCATTCGGAATAACATTGATTCTACCTCTACGAGCAGCTTCTCTGTAGTCAATCCAATAGTAACGGAACATTAATTTGTTCACATCAATTTCTCTTCTTTTGTAGTAACGCTCTGGTTGAGGATAGTACATATCCGCAAGAATTGGAACGATTTCTTCGTCATAGTAATCGAAACGACGATCCCAATTCAATGCAAAAATAGAGCGATTCAATTCACGATCAGATGGATCGTAATCAACGAATTCCAAAGAACCCTCATCGAAGTATCTTTCTTGATAGTTGATGTAACGATCTGCATCTTCATCTTCTGCCAATCCAAGATAAATCTTGTCGCGTGCAATTGAATCACGCACCCATTCTACGAACTGACGGTACTCGTTATTCGAGATCTCCGTTTGGTCCATATAGAACGCCTGCACAGAAACAGTTTTTGCGCGAGTCTGATGAAGGAATGGAACATCCAAATCATTCTCACCCATTTGATAAGAACCTGCAGGCACGTATATCATACCTAAAGGAATCTCAGGATAATACACCGGTCTCCCCGAAGCACCAACAAGGTGACCTGTTCTTGTGCTACAAGAAGCTAGGACAACACCTAATAATCCAACAAACAATAATTTTCTCATTCTACCTCTTTTTTTTCTTTCCGGATACCAACTAACATTCTACAGGATCAACTTTCGATATAACGGAATATGCACTAAAATGGTTACAAATATTAAAAAAATAATCTACAACCATCTAGGGTGTTTAGATTTTGTCACCGGTGGCGGTGGCAAGAAATAACAATATTTCAACATCATTTCATGAGAGCCTCTTGAAATACTTGCCAATTTATTAATTGTAATATCGTATGAGTATCCAATTGTCAAGTTTCTAATTGGCACCCATCCTACCATAATAGCTACGGCATCAGATGTACGATAAGTTAAACCACCATACGCGATATCTCTCCAAATATAACGCACATTAATATCAGCGGAAAATTTGACCAAATCAGTTCTCATTAATACTTGAGCATCTAAATCGCCATCTTGACCAATCAAACTTCTAAATCTCTTACCACCCATAACGTAGTAATGACGTGCAGTTTGATATTGATTATCAATAACTCCAACCGTTTGCTTTAAAAGTGACTCATTTAAATGAGTTGAAGATATTCCAGCATAATAATCAGAATTACCTTTCCAATATAAACCAAAATTTAAATCAAGATTGGTTGCCGAAAAGCCTACTGGTAAAGAGTTGTCTGGATTAGTCGTAGGAGGAACCCAATCAGGATTCATACCGAAGTTAACCATCCCTAAACCTATTCCGATACCTAAAGTACCAGCATTAGGTATTTCTATAGGATAAGAATAATTCAACAATAAATTATTTTGTCTCGAGAAACCAATTGCATCATGGAAGAATGATATCCCCAATCCTCCTGCTCTAAAATATGGATTCAGATTGGCCTCTACATTCAAGACCGCAGAGTTTGGCGCTCCGTTTACTTTATCCCATTGATTTCTGTATATGGTAGTAGCACAAATTCCTTTGTCCAATCCGGTAGAACCTGGATTCAAACTCATTTTATCATAAATAAAATGTGTAATTAACTTATCCTGCTGCGCAATAAACGAAGCAGTGAAAAGCATTAAAAACGATGATGCTAGAAATAGCTTTTTCTTCATAAAATCAATGTTTCACAAGTAAAATAGTTGGTTGGCATACTTAAAAGGCACTCCAATCAGGCGACTAAAATAAATATTTTTATTTACAAATGAAATGTTTTTATTTCGAATTGCACGAAATGTTATGAAATTAACATATTAGTATGTCCAAAATGTTTATTCAGTTCTCGTCAAACTAATTTTTGATATGTTTTCCACCACAAATCAGGTATTTCGTTTTTCATAGCTTTTTCATAGTCATCCTTATCGCATGGTACCATGTGGTGACGTTCGAATTTTGAACCAGTTTGTCCAGGATATGACACTTCCATCCACCAACGTTCCGATTTATTGCTCTTGTAAAAGATAATCTCTTCCTTAAAATCGTCTATATGAACAATAAACTTTGTATAATCTTTCTTGCTGCCGACAGGAAAATCTCCTTTTCTCTGAGCGACACCATCCATCATATACCAAATTATCTGCGCCAATAGGGATGAAGTACTTCCCGCTTGTTCTTCTGGGTAATAATTAAAGATACCCACAGATGTTAATTTATCACTAATTCCGGCATATTTAGCAATTTGACAGATTTCATCGGCATAAAAACCATTTGGTGAAATGTAGTCGTTTGTTCTTAATTCAGAAGCCCGTATACTTTCAACATCAATACTGAGAATGTCGCTATTTCTTAAATGTGGTTCTGCCTTTTTGAAATCTGCATTGAATTCACCTAAACGACATACATCGAAATACAACTTCTCGAATAAATCCAGCTCAGCCTTTTTAGCAAACAATGTTTGCAGACCAATGTTAGCATGATTAAACAAATAACAAGGACGCTGCAATAATAAATGGCTTAAATAGCCTTCTGAATTCAATTCTGCATCAGGATTCCCTAGATTCAATTTGTTGTCAATTGAACAAATATTTACCATTTGCTCCAATGACTCATATCCTTTATACAAAGACATTGTCAAGTCTTGACTTCCTCCAATAACTATAGGGATAACATTATTTTTTACAAGTTCTGTAACTACTTGTCCAACTGCGTAATAGGTATCTGTGAGTTCTTTACCAGGAAGAATATTTCCTAAATCGTAAATTGGAAATTTCCATTCCCAACCAAGACATAATTCATAAAGAAATGATCTGAAATTTTCTGGTCGCTTCATCGCTGAATGACTTTTACTCCCCCTGTACTCAGGAACATAAAATAGTGCTATTCCACCCTTCTTAATCTCCGGAAAATAATCATTCTTATATGAATTGATTGTGCTTCCGATTGTTTGATCTTCTGCATTAAATTCAATATCAACTGGAGAAAAGTAAATAGAAATATCCTTCATTCTTTTTTTTCTCAAAGCTATATGAATTCATCTAGTTGAAAAAAGTGAATGAATAAACTATTCAATACTCTATCGTGAATAACTACTTACTTTTTCGCTTTCGATGCAGCCTTAGCCTTTGGAGTAGCTTTCTTCTTAGGTGCAGCCTTTGCTTTAGAAGCAGCTTTTGTTGCTGCTTTTGCCTTCCCAAACGGTTTTTTCTTCGAAGTCGGTTGATTTTCAGCAATCACCAAACATTCATCCAAGCTCAAAATTGTAGGCTCTGTGCCTTTGGGTAGTTTGAAATTATCTTTACCAATTTTCAAATATGCACCATATCGACCATTCAACAATTGAACATCTTCTCTACCATCAAAGGTTTTTATCAATCGATTTGCTTCAACTTCTTTCTTTTCAAGAATCAATTCAATGGCTCTTTCCATGGCAATTGACATTGGACTTTCCTCTTTTGGAATCGAAACAAAGATTTTTCCATGTTGGATGTAAGGACCAAAACGTCCCACATTAGCTTTAACAACTAAATCTTCAAATTCACCTAGTGTTCTTGGTAATTTGAATAATTCCAAGGCATCTTCAAGTGTAATTGTAGTAATTGATTGATCTTTTTGTAAGGATGCAAATTGTGGCTTTTCACCGTCAACTTGTTCATCACCAACTTGGATCATTGGACCAAAACGACCAATTCGCGCAATAATTTTTCTTCCACTTACTGGGTGGATTCCCAATTCTCGCTCACCAGTAGCTCTTTCAGAATTCTCTAACGTATCTTCAACATTCTTATGAAAAGGATCATAGAAATTATGAATCATGTCTGTCCACTGAATTAATCCTTTCGCAATTTCATCAAATTCTTGTTCCACTTTCGCTGTGAAATGGTAATCCATGATTCGATCAAAATGTTCGCTTAGGAAATCCGTTACCACCATTCCGATATCAGAAGGGGATAATTTATTTTTTTCTTTTCCTGTCGTTTCAGTTCTTACTTCTTCAAGAATAGAATCGTTCTTTAAGTTTTTAACGATATACTTACGTTCCTCACCGTCGCGCTCTTTTTTCTCAACATATCCGCGTTTCTGTATCGTTGAAATCGTTGGAGCATATGTAGAAGGTCGACCAATTCCTAATTCTTCCAATTTCTTCACCAAAGAAGCTTCCACATATCGCGATGGTGGACGAGAAAAGCGCTCAGTTGCAACAATTTCATCGTTTTTAACAAGTTCCCCTACTTTAACTTCTGGCAATAACCCTTCAGTTTCATTAGTTTCTTCGTCATCTTCATCTTCCACATTCGATTCAAGATATACACGCAAGAAACCATCAAATTTGATAACTTCTCCTTTTGCTATAAACGCTTCTTGAATATTTGGTGTTGTGATTTTGATTGTTGTGCGCTCCAATTGAGCATTGGCCATTTGAGAAGCAATTGCACGTTTCCAGATCAAATCATATAAACGTTCTTCTTCTCTTTCTCCCGTAATTGAGTGCGTACCGAAATCCGTTGGACGAATTGCCTCATGCGCTTCTTGTGCGCCGCTGCTCTTCGTTTTATATTTTGTCGGTTTTGAATATTCTTTTCCGTAGGCTCTTTCAATCTCAGCAATTGCGCCATTGATAGCTGTATCGGATAAGTTTACTGAATCTGTTCTCATGTAAGTAATGCGACCTGCTTCATATAATCGCTGTGCGACCGACATTGTTCTCGAAACAGAGAAGCCTAATTTCAAACTCGCTTCTTGTTGTAAAGTTGACGTTGTAAAAGGAGCGGCAGCAGATTTGGTTGCTGGTTTTTGCTGTACGTCTTCAATTTTGAAGGTAGCACCTTTACAAGCTTCCAACAATTCGTCTGCTTGCTGAACGTTCGTTAATTGCTTTGATAATTCAGCTTTTAATTTACCTTTTGCCGCTTGGAAGAATCCATTTACACGAAAAAACCCTTCGCTTTTATGTTTTTCAATTTCGCGTTCACGTTCAACGATTAATCGAACAGCAACCGATTGCACCCTACCTGCAGACAAACTTGGTCTCACTTTTTTCCATAAAACGGGAGAAAGTTCAAAACCAACTATTCTATCTAGCACGCGTCGCGCTTGCTGCGCATCAACTAACTCTTTGTTTATTTTACGTGGATTATCGATTGCTTTTAATATTGCAGATTTCGTAATCTCATTAAAAGTAATTCGTTTAGTATCCTTTTTTTGAAGATCTAGAGTTTCAAATAAATGCCAAGAAATTGCTTCTCCTTCACGGTCCTCATCGGTCGCTAGCCATACAGTCTCTGCTTCTTTTGCTAACTTCTTGAGTTCAGCGACAATTTGTTTCTTGTCAGCTGAGACCTCGTAATTGGGATGAAAATTATTTTCAATATCAATCGCTAACCCTTTTTTAGCCAAGTCTCTAACGTGTCCAAAACTTGATTTAACAACGTAATCTTTTCCAAGATAACCTTCAATTGTTTTTGCCTTTGCAGGGGACTCAACAATAACGAGATTTTTAGCCATGTTTAAATAATTAGGTGCAATGATAATCTAAAATCGCTTGCAAAATAAGTGTATTTCAATTCAATAAGCAACCAACTTATTATACAGAGAAATAATTATCCCTCCTTTTAAACATAGTTTAAAGAAAATTTCAATACAAATAAATATAAATTCATTTTTTATTCATTTTAACAAATTATGGGCATTTTTCAACTTAAAATTAGACTGCCATTTTGACATACTTCTATAATTTGGTTATTTTTGCACACATTACACAAACGGTTAGAATAGAAATGACTTCAGAACACAACAAGGAAATTGACGAATCAAAGCAAGGTGAAGCTGTTCTTTTAGAAGGAACATCAAACGGGAATGGAAAAAAACTATACGTTGAAAGCTATGGTTGTGCAATGAATTTTTCAGATAGTGAAGTTGTTGCATCTATAATGGCCAAAGAAGGTTATTCTACTACACGAAACGTTGACGAAGCTGATGTCGTTTTAATAAATACTTGTTCTATTCGTGAAAATGCTGAGACTCGAGTTCGCACGCGTTTGGGTGATTTAAAACAAAAGAAAAAAAACAATCCTGATTTAGTAATTGGTATTCTTGGCTGTATGGCCGAGCGATTAAAGAAATCCTTGTTGGATGAAGAGAAGCTAGTGGATTTAATAGCTGGTCCAGATGCCTATCGCGATTTGCCAAATTTGGTTGAGGAAGTTGGTACTGGACAAAAAGCAGTCAATGTTTTATTATCACGAGATGAAACGTATGCAGATATTTCCCCTGTTCGTTTGGATCAAGGAGGTGTTTCAGCGTTTGTTTCTATAACACGTGGTTGCGACAATATGTGTTCTTTTTGTGTTGTTCCTTTTACACGTGGACGCGAACGTTCAAGAGATCCAAAAACAATCGTTCAAGAATGCAAAGATTTATTTGACAAAGGATATAGAGAAGTTACCTTACTTGGACAAAATGTAGATAGTTACCGTTGGAATTTAACCTCAAAAGGTGAAATCAAGGATTCTGCAGAAAGCACAACTAACTTTGCCGAACTAATGGAAATGGTTGCACATGTTTCTCCAGAGTTGCGTGTTCGTTTCTCTACTTCCCATCCGAAAGACATGACGGATGATGTTTTGGAGGTAATGGCAAAATATGAAAACATTTGTTCAAACATACATTTACCAGTTCAATCGGGTAATTCAGCCGTACTTGAACGTATGAACCGAGGTTATTCGCGCGAATGGTATTTGAATAGAATCGAGGCAATCAGAAGAATCGTTCCGAATTGCGGCATCTCAACTGATATAATAAGTGGATTTTGCAGTGAAACAGATGAAGAACATAATGATACATTGACTTTATTAGATGAAGTTGTATTCGACTTCGCTTATATGTATAAATATTCAGAGCGTCCAAAGACATTGGCGGAAAGACGTTTTACTGATGATGTTTCGGAAGAAATTAAAGGCAAACGATTAGCAGAGATTGTTGAGAAGCAGCGCGAACACGCGCATATCTGTAATTTAAAACAAGTTGGACAAATTGAAAAAGTATTGATTGAAGGGTTTTCAAAAAAATCACAAGAACACATGTGTGGACGAAATGGAAAAAATTCAATGATTGTGTTTCCTAAAGGAGATTTCAATAAAGGACAATATGTAATGGTAAAAATTACAAGTTGTACTTCAGCCACATTGCTTGGTGAAGTCGTTGATGTTTGTGCCATACACTAATAAGAGAACGAATGAATTTACAGCAAGTAAAACAACGTTTTGGAATCATTGGAAATGCTCCTTTGCTCAATAGAGCATTAGAGGTGGCTATACAAGTTGCTCCAACGGACATTTCGGTTTTGGTGACAGGTGAAAGTGGTACAGGTAAAGAAATCATTCCACAAGTAATTCATCATTTAAGTTCACGCAAACACGGAGAATATATAGCAGTCAATTGCGGCGCTATTCCTGAAGGAACGATTGATTCTGAGCTTTTCGGACATGAAAAAGGATCATTTACTGGTGCACACGGCAGTCGTCAAGGTTATTTTGAAGTAGCAGATGGCGGGACAATATTTTTAGATGAAGTGGCGGAATTGCCTATGCAGACTCAAGTTCGATTATTACGTGTATTGGAAACGGGTGAATTTATCCGTGTTGGTTCTTCCAAAGTAATTAAAACGAATGTTCGAGTTGTTGCAGCCACAAATGAAAACATGCAACGCGCTATTTCCTCAGGAAAATTTAGAGAAGATTTATTTTATCGTTTGAGTACCGTTCCAATTCCCTTGCCTTCATTGCGTTCGCGTCAAGAAGACATTCATCTATTGTTTCGAAAATTTGCGAGTGACTTTGCAGATAAATATCGTATGCCTGCACTTAAGTTAACAGAAGACGCAGTTATGTTGCTTATAAATTATTCTTGGCCAGGAAATATTCGTCAATTGAAGAATCTCGTTGAGCAAATCTCAGTGATTGAAACGAAACGCGATATTGATGCGATTACATTTGCAGCATATTTACCAGCGGAAAACGAAAAAGTACCTGCACTAATTAATGAAGCTGGACCTGAAAATTTTTCAGAAAGAGAATTGATGTATAAGTTTTTATTCGACATGAAGAAAGACTTATCTGATTTGAAAAAAATTGTATTGGATTTAGTTGGACAAGGAAACGATTTTTCGTTGACCAATGATCAAGAGGCCGTTGTGAACCGTTTTTACCAAGAGGTGAATCCGAATTACAATCCATCACGTATTTTGCCTCCAACTGCTGAATCAGCGCGCAATCCCTTCCCTACTCCATCTGAAGTGGAAGATTTTGAGACACATGAAGAAGTGGAGGAATCATTATCACTCGAAGATCGTGAGAAGGAGTTAATTAAAAAGGCGCTTGAAAAACACAGAGGCAAACGTAAATATGCAGCAGCTGAATTGGGTATTTCTGAAAGAACACTATACCGCAAGATTAAAGAATATAACCTGATTGATTTATGAAAAGTATAATCGCTTTTGCATTACTTTTCTTGGTGAGTTCTTGCTGGCCATCAAGTGTTTCTCTATCAGATACTGGAGGAATGCCCGAAGAATGGAAAACCTTTTCAGTGACGACTTTGGGAAACAATGCTCCTAACACACCAATTAGTTATTCAGCGAATTTAAGTGAGCAGATAAAGGATGGTGTTCAAAATAACACTCGTTTGCTTTTGAACCCAACCTCAGGAAGTGGTGAAATAATCATTGAAGGAACGATCAATAATTACAGCGTTTTGCCTGTTGCTATGCAAGAAGGAGACAATGCTGCCAAAAACAGATTAACCGTTTCTGTACAATTCACTATTTTTATCTCTGCACCAAAAGAGGATAAAATGACCTTGACGAGTACTCGTTTTGTTGATTACGATTCAAACTCAGATTTAGCAACCGTTGAAGCCAATCTTTTGGAAGAAATTAACAAGCAAATAGTTCAGGATGTAATAAATAAACTACTTTCGAACTGGTAATGTTGAACCTAGAACAAATAGCAGAACGTATTGAGCATCCGCAAAGATGTTCCAGAGAGGATATTGCCGATTTGCAAAATCTGACCGAGAAATATCCCTACTCTCAACTTTTTTCAATTTTATATCTAAAATCGCTTTCAAGCAACAATGACGTCCGATTTGACGAGGAACTTTCAAAGCATGCTTATCGAATTACAGACCGAGCTCAATTATACCGTTTGATTCAAGAAAATGACCAACCTATGGTTCAAGCTCTTGAAATCCAACAAGAATCGATTCCAGTTGAAGAAGTTCATATTCTAGAAATTGAGATTCAAACGGAACCAAATCCTGAAGCAGAAACAACAGAAATCGAAGAAGTAAATTCAGTACTTGAAATCGAAGTGTTAGAAGAGCCTGAAAAAATTGAAGTTGAAACGACGGAAAATAAAGGGGAAGAAATAATAGAATTTGGGGAAAAAATTGAAGTTGAAGAAACAGTAATTGAACATCAAGCTATTGGAGCATCAGAACGTTTTGATAAAGAATTGTTATCTGAAGCAATTGTTTCAAATTACAATTTGGATCATTTAAAGGATATTGAAATTTCGAATGAGGTCATCCAGGATGAAAAAATTGATGGAAAAACTTCAACTGAGCCTTCAATTTCCCCAATTGGAAAAAAATCTTTTTCAAGTTGGTTGCGTTCAAATGAAAATGAAATTGAGACGGTTGATTTTGAAAGAGCTCGTATCGAATTGATTGTTGACCAATTTATTAAAGAAGAACCATCTATCACTAGACCAAGTAAAACAAAGGAAATAGAAGAAAAACCGAAGAGGGAATTCTATTCACCCGCGAAAAAAGCGAAGGCAAGTTTAGATGTTCAAAGTATGCCTGTTTCTGAAACTTTGGCAAAAATATTTGCCCTTCAGGGCAATTATCCGAAAGCAATTTACGCTTATGAACAATTAATCTTGACAAATCCAGAAAAAAAGGTTTTCTTTGCATCCCAAATTGAAGAATTACAGAAAAAACTAAATATCGAATAACATGAGTACTTTATTATCTATTATCATTATTCTTGCAAGTATCCTATTGATTTTTGTTGTTTACGTTCAAAATCCTAAAGGTGGAGGTTTAAGTTCTGACTTCGGTGGAGCTCAACAAATTGGTGGTGTTCAAAAAACAAATGACTTCGTTGATAAAGCGACTTGGTCATTAGCTGGAATCATTATGGTATTAAGTATTGTGATGACATTGCAATCTAAAACAGCGGCACCAGTTCAACCTGACGAAGCTGCGCCAACTGAACAAAATCAAAATGGTGGACAGCAACCGGCTCAAAATGGGCAAAACGGTCAAAAGCCAACAGGACAGAAATAAGATTTTTCAAATCATTAATAAGTGTCAGTATGTCATTCATACTGACATTTTTTTTGCCCGAAAGACATTTAAAGCGTAAAAATGACTGTCATTCGTCAATGGCACAAAATTGGGCAATCAGCAGCGAAATTTTCAAACTTAAAATAGTTTTACAATATGTCAATCAAGTTTAATCCTTTGGCGGATAGAGTTCTTATTGAACCAGCGCCAGCAGAGCAAAAAACAATTAGTGGTATTATTATTCCAGACACAGCAAAAGAAAAGCCGTTGAAAGGGGTTGTTATTGCTGCCGGAAAAGGTAAGACCGATGAGCCAATGACCGTAAAGGTTGGAGATACTGTTCTTTTTGGACAATACTCAGGAACTGAAATCAAATTGGATGGTAAGACATTTCTTATCATGCGTGAAGCAGACATTTACGGTATATTTTAATTTAACATCAAACAAAATTTAAAAAAATGGCAAAAGATATATTTTTCGACATTGAAGCGAGAGACAAATTAAAAAGAGGCGTTGATGCATTAGCAAATGCAGTAAAAGTAACCTTGGGACCAAAAGGTCGCAATGTGGTAATTGGAAAAAAATTCGGTGCACCACATATCACTAAAGATGGTGTTACTGTTGCGAAAGAAATAGAATTAAAAGATCCTATTGAGAACTTAGGTGCTCAAATGGTGAAAGAAGTTGCTGCGAAAACAGCTGATATTGCAGGTGATGGAACAACTACAGCAACAGTTTTGGCTCAAGCTATTATTAGCGCTGGAATGAAGAACGTGGCAGCTGGTGCAAATCCAATGGATTTAAAAAGAGGAATTGACAAGGCTGTTGCAGAGGTTGTGAAGAACTTGAAAAAGTTGTCGAAAGAAGTTGGTTCTGACAACGACAAAATCAAACAAATTGCTACCATTTCAGCGAACAACGATGAGACAATCGGTGCATTGATTGCCAAAGCAATGAAAGTTGTTGGAAATGATGGTGTAATTACCGTTGAAGAAGCAAAAGGTACAGAAACTGAAATGAAAACAGTTGAAGGGATGCAATTCGATCGCGGATATTTATCACCATACTTCGTTACAAACACAGAGAAAATGATCACTGAAATGGATAAGCCATTGATTTTGATCTACGAGAAGAAGATTTCTAACATGAAAGAATTGCTTCCATTATTGGAACCAGTTGTTCAGGCAGGAAGAGCATTGTTAATCATTGCTGAAGATGTAGATGGTGAAGCATTGACAACATTGGTTGTAAACCGTTTGAGAGGTTCATTGAAAATTGCTGCTGTTAAAGCTCCAGGATTTGGTGATAGAAGAAAAGCAATGTTAGAAGATATTGCGATCCTAACGGGAGGATTGGTTATTTCTGAAGAACGCGGCTTCACGCTTGAAAACGCAACAATGGACATGTTGGGTACAGCTGAAAAAATCGAAATTGACAAGGACAATACAACGATTGTAAATGGGGCTGGTAAAAAAGCTGACATTCAAGCGCGTGTTGGACAAATCAAAGCACAAATTGAATCGACAACTTCAGATTATGATAAAGAAAAATTGCAAGAGCGTTTGGCTAAATTAGCAGGTGGTGTTGCTGTACTTTATATTGGTGCGCCAACTGAAATGGAGATGAAAGAGAAAAAAGACCGTGTTGACGATGCATTAGCAGCAACAAGAGCCGCTGTGGAAGAAGGAATTGTTCCAGGTGGTGGCGTTGCATTAATTCGCGCTATTGAGAGCTTAGATAAGCTTAAAGGAGAAAACGAAGACGAAATGACTGGTATTCAAATTGTGAAGCGTGCTGCTGAAGAGCCATTGCGTCAAATTATTGCGAATGCAGGAGGTGAAGGTGCAGTAATTGTTCAAAAAGTACGTGAAGGAAAAGATGACTTCGGTTACAATGCCCGAACAGAGACTTACGAAAAATTATATAAAGCTGGTGTTATCGATCCAACAAAAGTAACGCGTATCG
>JBIIKG010000051.1:0-14268 GCA_044233275.1 Crocinitomicaceae bacterium
ATTGTCCGAATGCAATTAATGAAACCATTTCAAATAATTCAAATTGTTCGTATACATCGCAAAGTGGAATTACATATACACAATCTGGGACATACTTTGAAACGATTCCGAATGTATATGGTTGCGATAGTGTTAATTTAACTTTAAATCTGAATATTTTATCTTCAAGCTCCTCTTCTTCCTTTTCAACTGATATTTGTGAAGGAGACACTTACAATTGGAATGGTCAGCAGTACAATTCCGCAGGTCAATATGAACAAACCTTTGTTGCGGCAAATGGATGTGATAGTATTGTAACATTAAATCTTTCAGTTCTAGCGAACAACTTCAATCCAACCTTTTCTAGTACGCAACAATTATTCACGTCGCCACCCTTTGTGGTTCAATTCTCCAATTCAACTACCAATGCATCAAACTATTCTTTTGTTTGGTACTGGGGAGATGGAACATCTTCATCGTCAAACAATGCGTCTGTTTTTCATGAATATTTAAATAATGGACAATATACTGTTTCTTTAGTTGCGACGAATAATACGACAGGTTGCTCGGATACCACCACCATAACTGATTACATTTATTGCACAGGTGGAGCAAGTTGCACGCATACTGCAACAATCAATCAACAAGGTCCAATTGAAGAATGTACGGGAACAGATGTTTGGTTAACTTCTAATATTGATCCATCATTTACCTATCAGTGGAGAAGAAATGGAATAAATGTGCCTGGCAACAACAATGATAGTTTATTGGTAACACAAACGGGTAATTATACAGTTACTATCTTTGTTAACAACTGTCCGGTAACTTCCAATGGAATTTCTGTAACTATCAATCCATTGCCTGCGATTCCAACAATTACTTCAACTGGAACAATCACATCTTGTTTTGGTGGTTCGTTAACATTGTCTGCACCTGCTGGTTTATCCTCTTATTCTTGGAATACAGGTGCAACTACTGCGAGTATTTCAGTTACTCAATCAGGAAGTTATACGGTGACAGTTACAAACTCAAACGGATGTGCTAGAACTTCTGCGCCGTATGTTGTAAATGCTTCTTTCATGTCATCGCCAAACGTGTGTATTGTTGGAATGGATTCATTGACAAACGAAAATCGTATTGTTTGGGAAAAACCGTTGACATTAGGTATCGATTCGTTTTACGTATACAAAGAAACAAACGTATCGGATGTGTACACCAAAATTGGTGCGACAGCCTATAACGACTTAGCAGTTTTCCTAGATCAAAATTCAAATCCTGCGGTGCAAGCATATCGTTATAAATTGACTGTGTTAGATACGTGCGGAACAGAAACACTTTTAAGTGATTTCCACAAAACTATTCACTTGACAATCAATGCAGGAGTTGGCGGTGCGTGGAACTTAATCTGGAGTCATTATGAAGGATTAACGTTTGGAAGTTATAACATTTACCGTGGAACAGATCCAACGAACATCAGTTTACTAACCACGATTCAAAGTAACTTAAATTCTTACACAGATTTAGCTCCACCAGTTGGACCAGTTTATTACCAAATTGAAATTGTGAATCCAAATAGTTGTGACCCAACAAAAGTGATTAATTACAGTGTTTCAAGATCGAATATTGTGAATAATGGCGTCAATGGAATCAACACGCTTGCAAACAACACTGTTCTGGTTTATCCAAATCCAACTTCGAAAGATGTGACGCTAGAAATTACTTTTGAACTGTTAGGGAAAGATTATTACTTAACAGATAATACGGGTAGAATTATTCTAAGCGGACAATTTAGAGCGTTGAAAGAAACAATCAATTTGGAGCAAATTTCAACGGGTGTTTATTTTATCAAAATCGATGATAATGCGAATTTGATGTATAAAATCGTGAAGAATTAATTGCTGTTAAAAACACATAAATTAAAATGAAAAGAAGAATGAACATTCACACAAAAAACTCACTAAAAACAATCATGGTTCTGGCTTTTGGCTCAAGTTTTGGCTATGCACAGAGTATTTCTCCTCAATCTATCAATAGCAGCGGTACGTCAATGGCGCAAAGCAATGGTTCCTTGAGTTTTACTGTTGGAGAATTGGTTGTATTGAGCCAAACCGATTCTGATGGCAACACGCTTGGTGGAGGTTTTACTTCTGGAGCGACTATTTCCACAGCAAGTATACAAGAACCAAATGGTGCTGTACTGAATGTTAAAGTTTACCCGAATCCTACAACAGATTTGATTACAGTGGCTATTCAGGAAACCAAACTTTCTAGCGTTGAGATTGAGATTACAGATATAAACGGGAAAGTTATTTCCAACGAAAAATATGCCGGTATCTCGAATAACATTGGCATTAATTCAGCTTCATGGAATATTGGAACGTATTTTCTAAAGTTAAAAGGAGATAACGCTGAAGTTCTTGGAATTTATAAAATCGTTAAACAATAATTTTTTAATCAGGATAGAAAAAGAAAGGTGTCAATTGACACTTTTAAAAAAATTAGAAAAAATAAATAAATACACATGAAAAAAATAAGTTTACTTCTCGCATTTTGCTTAGCAATTTTAACAGTTGCACAGGCACAGATTCCACCCCAAGCATTTAACTATAGCGCAGTAGCGCGGAATGCGGCTGGACAACCAATAGCAACAGCAACCATTGGAATACAAATTAGTATTTTAAAAACTTCTGCCTTGGGAACAGTTCTGTATTCCGAAAATCACTTTGTAAATACCGATTCTTTTGGTTTGTTTAATTTGATCGTTGGTGCAGGTGCGGTTCAAAGTGGAAGTATGAATTCCATTCAATGGAGTACAGATAATTTTTACCTCAAAGTGGGTATGGACATTAACGGTGGTACAAGTTTTTTAACGATGGGTACTACCCAACTTTTGAGTGTTCCATATGCGATTCATGCAGCTACAGCAGATAGTATCATTGGAGGAAACTTGAATGAAATTGACCCGTTATTTACTGCATCTGTAGCCGCAGCAATAACAGCAGCAGATACCACAAATTGGAATAATGACATTGATTCAACAAATGAATTACAAACAATTTCTAGGAGTAATGACACTATCTATTTATCGAATGGTGGTTTTGTTGTATTACCGAATGCTACTGGAGGAAAAACCTATATTGAATTATTTGGCGATGTAACCAATGCACAAGCAGACAGTATTTTAACTGCCGACTTAGGTCCAAATACTCAATTTGTTTACATCACTAACACAACTCAATTGACCAGTGTCAATTTAGCCGGTGTAAACGGTTTATTGGAATTAAAAATAATGGGGAATGAAGCTTTAACGAGTGTAAATGCTTCAACGGTAACCCGATGCACTCAAATTTTGCAGATGCAAAACAATCCGGTACTTACTTCGTTTACCACACCCAATCTATCTTATTTGGGGAATGCCGAAATATTCAATAACAATCAACTAAGTGCATTGAATTTCCCTGTATTGACAAAAGTTCAAAATTTTAATATTGTGTCAAATAGTGCACTTAGCACAATCACAGCAGGATCTCTCTTAAAGGCAAATACTATTGAGGTTGCTGGGAACGGACTAACAAGTTTAAGTTTTCCTGCCTTAAATAGTGTGATTGGAAATATTTCAATTTCAGATAATACCAACCTAAATTCCTTATCCTTTGGAACGCTTTCATCTTCTGGCGAAATATATATAGCAAATAACGGATTAACTAGCGCTAGTTTTCCTAATTTAAGCCTAATAAATGGGTCTTTGAACATAAACTATAATTCGAGCCTAGCAACATTGGCCCTCGGATCACTAGCAACAGCGAATAGCATGCAATTCGTTGGTAATGGTCTAACTAGTATAAGTTTACCTGCTTTAAATAATGTGCCATCTATTTCTGTAGCATATAATTCAAGCTTGATTTCTTTTACTGCAGGAGCACTTACAACTGCTGATGGGATAGGTTTTGTATCTAATGGATTAACAAGTATAAGTTTGCCGGCGCTAAGTACCCTAAATGCAGGATTAAATATTGAAGCCAATTCTAGCTTAAGCACTTTGTCTGCTGGGTCACTCACAACTGCAGGGAGTATAACAATATCTAATAATGGTTTAACAAGTTTAAACTTCCCATCTTTGAATTCTATAAATGGAAACGCATTAAACAATCAATTGTCCATAACGAATAATCCCAATTTGAACTCCCTTTCAGCAAGCTCGCTAACTTCGTTGTATAATTTGACTATTACTAATAATGGACTTACGAGTATCAGTTTACCTGCTTTAAGTACTCTAAATGGAAATTTGATAGTTGAGAATAATTCCACCTTAACAAATATGGCATTGGGATCTTTGGCGACAGCAAATGCTATTTATTTCAAGAACAATGGACTTACAAGTATAAGTTTACCAGCTTTAACTTCGTTGAATGGGACTATAAATGCAACTGTAACTGCTAATCTTTTTGTTAGTGCTAGTATAATAATTGCAGATAATCTATCTTTGAGTTCACTTTCCGCAAGTATGCTTTCAAACACCCAATCAATAGTTATTGACAACAACGGATTAACTAGTTTGAATTTATCGAGTCTAACTAGTTTATCGGATTATTTGTATATAACAAATAATACCTCCTTGAGCACCCTTAATTTGAGTTCGCTATCAAATTTACCAAATTTGAATTTGTCCCAAAATAATCTAAGTAACATTATATGGGCGCCATCAATAAATAGTATGTCTGCACTTTATGTTGTTGGTAATTCATTACCTGTAGCTGAAATCAATGAAATTTTAGCTTTTGCTGTGTCTGCTTTGGGAGGACAAAATGGTGGATGCATAGATTTAACTATACAAAATCCTCCTGCTTCACCAAGTGGTCAGGGGATTATTGATTTTTCTACCATATATAATAATGGCGGTTGTATATATGTTGACTAAACTATTTTGATATTCAAAATTTTGACATACACAAAAGGGGGAGAATTTTATTATTCTCCCCCTTTTTTTGTTTCATAAATAATAGCGAATAAGCTATTCTGCTTTTCAAATCTCTAGACTTAGATAAAATTAATGCGAACCTCTCGCTATAAACTCACAAGCCAGTAAAAGGTGTTTACCCGGTACTTTTTTCTCTTTCAATCGATCTAACATGCGTTCAACACTTTCGATTCCGATGTGCCGAATGGGTTGACGGAGCGCAGAAATAGGTGGTTCCATGTAAGCAAAAGCTTCATTGTCGTCAAATGAAATTAAGCGTATGTCTTGCGGGATTTTCACTTTTAATTTCTTAAGAGAAGAAAGTGTTTTAAACGTTACTTTATTGTTTAAGGGTAAAAATGAATCTGCCCCATTCTTCAATTCTCTTAAAATGATGCTGTCGATTTCTGTTTGATCCTCTGGTAAATTCAAGAAGCTCGTTTTAATCTTTTCTTGAGTACAGATTTGTTTAATACCGTCAATTCGTTTGTTAATAGTAACAACTGAAGCAGAATGTTGCGTCAAAATAACCAAATGCTTCGGTTTTTTTGAAAATGAACCGATTAACTTCTTCGCCTCTTTTTCGTTGTCAACTCCCACAAAATCAGCGTGGTCATCACCTGGTCTATCGGTAAAGACAACTGGGATATGGGTTTCATGCAGAATTGGAATCAATTCATCGATAAGGTTGGCTGGTGAAATAATCATTCCGTCGATAGAACGTTGGATTAACTCACGCATCAATGATTTTTCTAATTCTTTGTCGTCGTTGGTATTTACAATAAAAGTATTGTAGCCTTTATCATGCAATTTTTCTTGGATTGTTTTACACAATTCAGCGTAAAACGGGTTCGAAATATCTGTTAAAACTAAACCAATTGTTTTTGTTGAACCTTGTCGCAAACTTTTAGCGAAGAAATTAGGAACGTATAAAAGTTCCTTCGCTTTATCATGAATGAGCTGTTGTTTCTCTTTGCTAATGTTAAATTCATCACCTTTTCCGTTCAACACAAAAGATACAGTTGCTTTGGAAACGCCAATGCTTTTTGCGATATCTTCTAAAGAAGTTCTTTTGGTTTTCATGACTGAATTTATTTTGGCAACTTCGCCATAATTGACTTATATTCAGTACTGAAAGTTTTTGCTCCTTGACAACCAAGTGTTTGTTTTGAATCGTGGAAATGCTCAATTCTATTTCCTGGATCAGGGTGGGTACTTAAGAACTCTGGCTGTCCAGCACCACCCAATGCTTGAATTTTCTCGAAGAATCCGGCTCCACCATCAGCTGTATATTCAGTTGGGCATAAATACATTACTGATCGTTCGTCTGCTTCAGTTTCATGTTTACGAGAAAACTTCAATCCAACCAGTGCACCCGTAATCTGTTTTAATGCTGCGCGATCACCTGCTAAGACATCCAACAGTATTTGAACACCAAACATAGAAGTCATTTGTCGTGTTGAATGGCGCATATCGGCGTGACCCATTTCATGACCAAGCACTCCAGCTAATTCAGCTTCAGAATCTAAGAATTTTAAAATTCCAGTATAGATATAAATATAACCTCCAGGCGTACAAAATGCATTCATCGTACTGTCGTCGTGAATAATGTGCAAACGCCATTGAAATTCATCTTTGAAGTCAACATTCCCAGTATTTAAAATGCTGTCTCTAACCTTGTATAAATATTGATAAACCGACTTGTATTGAACGGAATCGAGTAGTGGATATTCGCGTGAATTACTATCAATTTCATGAGCAACTTGAGCACCAAGAGCTATATCTTGTTCAACCGTAAAAAGATTGAATCCTTTTCCTTTGTTCTTTTTATTTATTGTTCCGCAAGCTGCTAAAACGGTAACGAGTGCGAATGAAACGAATACTCTAAGTTGATTGGCTGACATGTTTTTTACTATTAAGATATAGGATATAGCGTATTTACCAAAAAAGTTAACAAAACGGCCAATGACCATCCGGTATAAACTTCCAATTGTGTGTGTTTCTTTAAATACAAACGAGCGGTTAATGTTAAGCCAGAAGCTAATATTGCAGCGATTAATATCCACATTTCAAACTCAACTTGAGCGGAGGCATATGCTAACAAAAAACCAGTTAAAATTCCTGCTCCACCTGCATGAAGGCTAATTTTAATCCATCGATTGATAAATGTATATGTTACTGTAACGAATACACCTGACAATGGCAGCGCATATACATATTTCGGAAGAATATTGTTTTGAGCTTTAATGATGAAAAGGAAGTACAACACTAAACAAAAGGAAAGCATTAAAATCATTGGAATGTTTCGTTCCCTTTGATTTTCCATATCAATTGTCGAGATGATTTTCTTTTTGTGTAAAAGTAAAAATGAAAGTCCAGGTGCTAAAACACTAAAGATAAAAAACATGTACAAGATGGCTTGTTTAGCGGCATCTGTCAAAAAATAAAGAGAATCTTCATTGAGAATGTAATCTTCATTACTCGGTATATACATCGCTAGTAGTAGCCCATAAACAGGCATGAAGAGCGGCAAAAACACCCAAGAAACGATATCTGAAAAGATTTTCATTAAAGTTCTTTTCTTAAACGAGCAACTGGAATATTCAATTGCTCACGGTATTTCGCTACTGTTCGTCGCGCAATGTTGTATCCTTTTTCTTTCAATAGATCCATTAATTTCTCATCCGTCAATGGTTTTTTCTTTACTTCCGCTTCAATTGCATCCGAAAGTATCTTCTTAACTTCTCGAGTAGAAACCTCTTCGCCTGAATCGGTTGAAAGTGATTCTGAGAAAAAGTACTTTAAAGGAAAAACACCGAATCCAGTCTGCACATATTTGCTGTTTGCAACACGAGAGATGGTGGAAATATCTAAACCAACAATTTCAGCAATATCCTTTAGGATCATTGGTTTTAAATTCGTTTCATCACCGGTTAAGAAATATTCTCGTTGGTAATTCATAATGGTATCCATTGTCATCAATAAGGTATGCTGACGTTGGCGTATCGCATCAATAAACCATTTTGCACCATCTAATTTTTGCTTTACAAAAACGAGCGCTTCCTTATCAGATTTCGAGGTTTTAGCCCCTTCGGCATAGTTTCGAAGCATTTGTTCGTATTCTCTACTCACTTTTAGCTCCGGAGCATTTCGACCATTTAATGAAAGATCTAACCTACCTTCCATTTCAACAATCATGAAGTCAGGAATAATTTGTTGATGATTCTTCGCTGATTCTTTCATTGAGCCGCCTGGCTTCGGATTAAGCTTCAGAATTTCGTCAACTGCTTCCTTTAAGTCTTGATCTTCAATCTCTAATTTCTTGGAAATTTTATCGTAGTGCTTTTTGGTAAACTCTTCAAAAAACTGTTCAAGAATAACTTTTGCGGTGAACTTTGTAATATCACCGTCTTGTTTTCTTTTAATTTGAATCAATAAACATTCTTGAAGATCACGTGCACCAACACCGGCGGGGTCTAATTCTTGAATGAGCATGAGAATTGCTTCGACTTCTTTTTCAGTAGTTGTTACGTTTAATGCAAAAGCTAAGTCATCCACCAAGGCTTCCACCTCACGTTTCAAATAGCCAGATTCATCTAAGTTCCCAATAATGGTGTCCGCAATCATGAATTGCGTATCATCGAGATCCAATAAATGCAATTGTTCGATTAAGCGTTCTTGAAAAGATTGTTCTCCAGAAAGTGGAACAATTCTTTCCTCATCATCTTTGCTGGTATTGTTGGCTTTCGTTTTATAATCAGAACCTTCTTCGTCGATATAATCTGAAATATCAAATTCTAAATCATCGTCATTATCATCATAATCATCTTGATCATCTCCATACTCATCCTCTTCTTCATCACTTCCCTCTTCAAGAGCTGGATTTTCCTCAATTTCTTGCTTGATGCGTTGATCTAATTCCATGGTTGGAACCTGCAACAATTTCATTAATTGAATTTGTTGAGGGGATAAACGTTGTTCTAATTTATGTGCTAGATGTTGCTTTAAAGCCATTTATAAAAGTTCAAAAAGTTCAAATGTTCAAAAAAGTTCAAATGTTCAAAAATGTTCAAATGTTCAATTAAACATATTTTTGTCCTTTGAATCCAGATTGTTTGATAGTTGAAATAAATTTATATAATCCAATCGATAATGATTCAATTTTTATTTTTAAATCATTAAATTGTTTTTCATCAATTATTTCAGTGTCAAACGCTCGGTATAACTGAGATCTGCATTCTCCAGCACTTGCCTTCGAAATCCAAAGATACTGTAAAAATTCTTTAATTCCGCTTAGTTCAAATCCATCATCAATGTTATTGTTGATACTAATCAAAATGATTTATTCGATTTTTAGGTGGAGATTTGAGAAATAGATTTTTTTCTTTCTGTAAATGATTTTTTCCATTTTAATTAATGGTTCAGCCACTTCAAACGCAGCTTGTGAGCGGATTTTTTTAAAAACGCGGAAGTGTACTGGAATAATTTATTTTCCTAATTAGTTGTTTAATAAATAATTAATTATTATGTTTAACGTATTCTATTCTCTAATTGAGAGTGTTGTTCGGCATGAATAGGTTGAAAAACTTAGAAAATTAAAAAATCAAAGAACCACATAAAATCCTACTGTTTTGTATTAAGTTGTTGACTGAAATCAATTTAAAATTTCAGGGAGGAATCGAAAATCCATAAGAGTAGAGCTATTTTAATTATTTTTTATGAACTACTACTACTTGTTGCTAACAGCGGCCCCTGTTTTGGGCTACATTTTATCCACATGGCTTAATGAAAAGCCAAATGGATTGCTAAAAAATGAATCATTATCTAATGTCGTAAGTGAAACCCCTAGTTGGCATTTACCTCTGGTCATTATAGGAATGATTATGTCATTTGTCTATAATTTAATCGTCTATTCTGTTTATTTTATTGCGTATATTTTAAAACGTGTTGGAAGTATTTTGTCATGGATTTACATGCATGTACTAAAACCAATTTTTGATGTTTTGATCAAAATAATTGTCATGGTAGTAGATATTTTGCTACTGTTATCCAGACTTGCGATTAAATATCTAATTAATATTCCTATTGAAGTTTTCTTAATCGTAATCAATTCTGTTCCAAAAGTTTTCAATTGGTCGAATTATTTAAGAACTTTAAAAGTGCTGGTACTTGGATTTATCATGTACGCCATTTTAATTTTTATTGGATATTTATTTGATCAACCATTAATCGGGCAAATTGGAGGGCCGTTTGCAATAGCTATTTCCATAACTTGGATTGTTGGGCTAGTTTCATTTGATTCACATTTACATGGCAGACGTGCTGCAGTATTCGCTTTATCGGTTATTGGAGTTATTCTTTTTCTTTCGGTTTTTGTTTTTGGTTCAAACCAGGCCGATTCAAGTACGGTATGGGGAGGAGTTATAGCTGGATTATTACATTCACCATCTGTACTTTCCATAATGATTGTTCTTGTATTAATCATTGCTGTGGCTTTTATCACGAATGTAGGGGCAATTTATGTAAATACAGCAGGTGTTGAGAGTGGATTCAAATCACGATTAAAAAATGTTGTATCGGACTCTTTCAACAGAAGTTGGTATTTTATCATCCAACCAATTTTCGTAATTGTGATAGGTTTAATCATAAGTATTGTCCCATACTATCTAATGAATTTTTCGGCTGATTCCTTGCATAATAAAGTAATGATACCCTCTTTATCCGCAAAGCATGAATCACTTGATAAAGAACTTTCTGAAAACAAAATGATTGACAAAAAAGGAAGTCTTATTACAAATGACACGTTGACTGACCGAGAGTTAAATTTATATCTTGATACAGTTAAGAGAGAATTTCAATTAAGACAGCAATCTACTGAAAACAAGCGATATAGTGAATATTTCTCAAATACAGTTCCTTTGAGAAAAATTCCATCAGAAGTTATTTCTAAAAAGGAATTCAATAACATCATTACCGATGCAAAATCAGAAATTGCCAATGATAAAAAAGAGTTGAAAGCAGTTTTAAAAGATTTTGATGAGAGAATTAAGACGGCACAGCTAGATTCGTTTCAAGTTGAAAATGTGCCATTAATGCAAAAAGAAAAAGCAAGATATGACAAGGTTTCTTCTGCTTTTATTGAGTCAAAGGAAGAAATGCTAAAAGCAAATGAATCTGCTGATTTCCAATACAAAGGGACATATTTGTTGTTCTTATTAGCTAAAGGCTTGTTGTATGCAGTATTATTAGCTTTAATTGTTAATCTTTATGCATTCTCTGTTCTGCCTGTTTACAAAATTTGGGAAGGTAGTTACCTAGTTTCAGAAGTTAAAGCTGCAACAGCAAAAAACCCGCTTCAACCATGGGTTGGGATCTTAGTTATTGGACTTTCTGTTGGAGGGTTTATATTTCTAGGAGATTTAAAAGGAAGCTTTATGAAGCTTTTTCAGTCTGCACCAACTGAACTTGTAAATACGAGTGAAGAAGGGGATAATAATGAAGAAGGAAATGATTCAGTTAATGCCGAGGATCAAGAGGTAGTTGTTGAAGAGCAACCAGTAGAGCCGGAAGTAGAAGTCAATCCTGAAATGTTCACGTGTTATGACGGAACAGTAATACCTCTGAGTTATTTGAATGACGGAGGATGTGATTGTCCAAACACATGTGAAGATGAGAATATTGTAGACTAACTTATTTAACTAAATAAAACAAAAACGGGGATAAATTATTTATCCCCGTTTTTAGTTAAAAATACAATTTTATAGGCGAACGTCTTTCCTAAATTCAAAATATCGAATTCCTTAAATTATTAAAATTCTGCATTTTGTGGTGTTCGTGGAAAAGGTATCACGTCGCGAATGTTAGTCATTCCAGTTACAAACATTACCATGCGTTCAAAGCCTAAACCAAATCCTGCGTGAGGAACAGTACCAAATTTACGTGTATCCAAATACCACCACAATTCTTCTTCAGGAATATGGAAAGCTGCACATTTTTCTTTCAAGATGTCTAATCGTTCTTCACGTTGCGATCCACCAACCATTTCGCCAATTCCAGGGAATAAAATATCCATTGCAGCAACAGTTTCTTTTCCTGGTTCGCTATGGTCATTTCGACGCATGTAGAACGCTTTGAATGAAGCCGGATAATCTGTAATAATTACAGGTCGCTTGTATTCTTTCTCAACTAAGTAACGCTCATGTTCACTTTGAAGATCAGTTCCCCATTCAACTTCGTATTGGAATTTTTTCTTTTTGTAATGATTTGAATTCACTAATACCTTGATTGCTTCTGTGTAAGTTATTCGTTGGAAATCATTTGCTGTAACAAACTGTAAACGTTCAATTAATCCCATTTCATTGCGTTCATTTTGGGGTTTTGATTGTTGTTCGGTTGCTTCGCGTTCATGCAAGAATTTTAAATCATCTGGGCAATTCGTCATAACGTATTGACAAATGTACTTTAGCATTTCTTCTGCCAAATCCATATTGTCATGAATGTCATTAAATGCAACCTCAGGTTCAATCATCCAAAATTCAGCAAGGTGACGAGAGGTGTTTGAGTTTTCTGCTCTGAAAGTTGGACCAAAGGTATAAACTTGTCCCAAAGCCAAGGCAGCTAATTCTGCCTCTAATTGACCAGAAACTGTTAAGTTCACTGCTTTTCCAAAAAAGTCTTCTTTGAAATTTACTGCTCCATCTTCTGTTAAAGGTGGATTTTTTGGATCAAGTGTTGAAACTCGAAACATTTCTCCAGCACCTTCAGCATCTGAACCAGTGATAATTGGCGTATGAAGGTAATAGAAACCTTTATCGTTGAAAAATTTATGAATGGCATACGACACGGCATGGCGAATTCTGAAAACTGCTCCAAACGTATTTGTTCTAAAACGCAAATGGGCTTGTTCTCTTAAAAACTCTAAACTGTGTTTTTTGGGTTGCATTACCGTACGCTGAACGTCATCTGGATTTGCTTCACCTATAATCTCTATTTCGCTTACTTGCAATTCAACTGATTGTCCAGCGCCTTGTGATTCAGTTAAAACACCAGTTAGTCCAACAGAAGCTGCAGTAGTAATTTTTTTCAAAATTGCTTCATCAAAATTTTCGAAATCAACAACTGCTTGAAGGTTATTTATAGTTGAGCCATCATTCAATTGAATGAAACGATTACTTCTAAATGCGCGCACCCATCCTTTGATGAGGTAGGTTTCTCCAACTTTGGGTTGACTTAAAATTTCCGCAATTTTTACTCTTTTCATAGCTAAAAATGAATGTGGTGCAAAAGTAGTTAAGAAAGCTGAAGATACAATAGTTTAAAAAGGCAATATTTATGGTAAGGCTGAATGTAAACGAAGTGATTAATGCTAATCTATTGGTTTGATTATTTAATTTTGATGAAAAGTGAAAACAATTCGTCCCCTAACATTTTGTTTAGAATTTCTGGGTTTCTATCAAAATGTTCACGGAAAATTTCCATTAAATCGTCAAGCTCGTTATTTTCTAGAGCTTTCCTAGCAATGAGTGCGGGTAGTCCTTCACAATCAGTTGCAACGTGCTCCGCAAATTCTGTAATGGTAATTTTCATTTCATTTATAATTAAAAAGCTGAGCAATTAAAAGTGAGAGCTCTTCATCCAAATTTCCCTTTAACCTGACTAAACTAAAAACAAAAAGTTATTTATTGTTTAAAAGAATCAGTACTTGTATTTGTAACTTTCACTTTGTCGTTTCCTGAACCTGCTGTATTTGCAGTATTAATTGTAGCCCCTTTCATGTGAATGATTAATGCTTTATCACCCGGTTGAAAAATTGAACCATCTGTTACAGTAATAGTATGTATACATGCCACATCACAAGGTGCACAAGTAGGTTGCGTAATTGCAGTTACTGCGGAATATTGATTCACAATACCTGAAATATTAACTTGAGCATTGAGATTTGAACTAGTCCAAAACAAAAGAAATAGGCAAGAAATTAGAGTAAAGTAAAGTTTAATCATAAAGGATTGAATTGTAAGAAATGATGCAAAATTTACTCCTAAATAGTAAGATTTCTTTTAAGAATCTTGCTATAAGTTTCAAACGACTTTATTATGTAATTAATAACACAATAAAAAAATATCTAAATTTAGTTATATAAATTGGAAGTTTATACAAAGAGAATCGTTTTTTGTTTCCAAAATATATTGAAGAGCTTGAATTATTGAAAGTAAGAATAGAAACACATTTTTCACGAATGAAGATGACTTCTCGTTTCTAAAAGATTTTATTGAATAAACACCTACTTATTATTCCAATTCGTCATAGTCATTCCTAAACCAATTGTAGAAAAT
>JBIIKG010000221.1:0-4565 GCA_044233275.1 Crocinitomicaceae bacterium
GCAAGTGTTTTCCCTGTCCCAGTTTGCGCAATTCCAACAACATCCTTCCCCGCTAAAATAACCGAGAAAGCAGCCTTTTGGATGGGTGTAGGGAGTGTAAAACCAACTTCATCCAGTCCGCGCTTCAATTGTTTAGAAAGTCCAAATGATTCAAATGTTTGCATATGCTGCTATTTTTTTAAACCCGTAAACTAAGGGATTTTTCACTTCAACGGATTAGTCAAGTGAGTTGAAAATTAAAAAAGAGCGTGCCCCTCCCCTTTCTGAAGCCAAACCACGGGTCGGGCTTTCCATTTTATCTTTTGCAAAAAGCAAAAGGATGTCATTTCAATCCCTCACGCACTTGCGCTGTAGAACAATAAATGAAATCCTTTTACACTATATATTCTTACACCTTTTTAACGCGCACTGCATTCATTCCCTTCATACCACGTTCAACTTCGAACGTAACCATGTCGTTTTCTGCAATTTGGTCTGTACAGCCATTTGCATGGACAAATACATTTTCTTGTGTTGCTAAATCTTTGATAAATCCGTAACCTTTAGAATCGTTAAAGAAAGTCACCTTACCAGTTCTTCCTTTCTCTTCTGGCTCATCTTCACGTTTTGGAACGCCTAATTCGATGTTACTAGCGATTACTTTTTTCTTTTTTGTTGGATCTGGCGGAGTATCCGTAATATTACCATACTCATCCACATAAGCCATCATACTATCCAAATCACCTCCAGAAGAATTTGCTTTACGCTCATCTTTCTTCACTAATTTATCCTGACGTTTCTTAATACGTTTCTTTTCTTTTTCTTTTTTACTAAAGGTCTCTTGAGATTTTGCCATTCGTTATTTTACACTAATATTATTTAAATCTGTTTTCCCTAAACAGTTGAGGGTCATAGAAATACTAAACGAAGGCTTGGAAAAAAACAATGCTCACTATTGATTCACCAGGTGATCTATTCAGTCGTTACGATGACTTATTTCTGAAGCTTATTCCTCTAGAACGGTGCAAAGATACTCAAAAATTCGGAATTCGCACCTTCGCTTCGCTGCAGAGCAATTTGGGATTCAGGATTCGGGATTAATTCCGAACTCATAATTCATCCTTCGTCAAGCTCAGGAACCTTAATTCATAATTTCTTGCACTCTTCCCACTTGCCCATCCTCTAACTTTACTTTTATTCCATGCGGATGAAAACTAGAATTGGTAAGAATGGCTTGAACAGTTCCCTCAGTTAATTCACCACTGCGCTGATTTTCTTTCAGCACAACTGCTACATCCATTCCTATTTTTATTAATGATCGTTGAGTGATTGGCATAAACTGCAATTTGGGATTTAGGATTTTACCACTGAGAAACAGAGTACACGGAGACGTTAATTGACTAAGAAAAGAATGAGTTCACAATTTAAAATTCTCTGTGTCCTTAATGGTTAATCTCACTCTGTAACTTTGTGTCTCTGTGGTGAATATTTTTTGGTAGTAGTTTAATACTTAGAATTATTCCGTCTCGAACGTTTTTTCCCAAGAATCATTCAATAAAGCGACAATTTTTCTGGACATATTGTTGAAATAACGTTTGGTACGATAACCACTTACCCAATTAATGCCGCGAATAGAATTCGTCAAGAAAATCTCATCAGCCGCCAATAAATTCTGTGGTAAAATATTACACTCGTAAACTTTGATACCGTTATTCAATGCTAGATTAATTACTTGCATACGCATTATTCCAGCTAAACACCCTTCTTCAAGTCCCGGAGTGTAAAGCACACCATTACTAACCAAGAAAAGATTGCAGCTTGAACTTTCAAGGATACCACCTCTATCATTGCTGATTAAAACATCATCCAAATTCCGTTCAGTTGCATTGATTGCAGCCATTACGTATATCAGACCGGATTTTGTTTTGTAGTTGGAAAGAAAATTCTTCGTCTTCTTCATTTCAGCATACTGATCGATCTCTAAACCTTTCGAATTCAATTCAAAATTATTCGTGTCATACGGATAAACCTCTATATAAAATGAACATTCATTCGATTCAGGCTTGTAAGTTCCACCAGTCACTCTATCCAAAGAAATACGGCACCTCCCACCCTCTTTTATGTCTGATTTTTGACATAAATCAACAATCTTATCATAGAAGAATTGGGTAGAATAGAATCCAGCTGGACGCATTTTGATCGCCTTTGCACCTTCTGTCATTCGATGAATGTGGTTCTCTAAATTCAAGGGTACACCGTTCATAATACGAATGCTTTCAAAGACTCCATCACCATACAAGTAGCCTCTATTTCCTGCATGAATAGTTGGTGCGTCGTTCGTTAAAATTGTTCCGTTGTTATTGATATAAAGCATACTTTGACTAAAAAAAATGACCTAAGAACTCTTTGCCTTTGTCAATATTAAGAATTAAAACGTAAACAATCCCTAAAACTGCCCCACCAATGTGCGCATCGTGCGCAATTCCAGTATTTCCTTTCTTGTGAGCATAGTACTCGAAAGCCAAATAGATAACACCGAAAATGTATGCAGGAATTGGAATTGGAATAAACATTAAATTCAATGGTAAATCTGGAACCCAAATAATTACAGCAAAAATAATTGCGGATACCGCTCCTGAAGCCCCAACTGATCTGTAATTTGGGTCGTTTTGATGACGCATATAAGCGTATAAATTAGCAAACAAACCACCTAAAAGATAAATTGCGAGAAAATGGAATTCTCCCAAAACTACTCCGTAAGTACCTACCATTACCAATTCAAAAAATTCACCTAAAAAATAGAGTGAAAACATATTGAAAATCAAATGAGGCAAATCAGCATGAATTAAAATATTCGTTATAAAACGATAGTACTCCTTGTCGTGCTTGATACGATAGGCTGAAAAATGAAGTGTATCAAAAACTCGATCATCGCGCATTGCATGCAACGAAACCAATGTTGTTATAATGATAATTATGATTAACGGAGTAAAAGCCATGAATTGAAAAAAATGTATTAATTTCCCAAAGAATATCAACAAAAATACAACTTTCAAAACTTCTTCTATGCGTTTTTTATTTGGCTTTTTAATGTTGGCCTCAATTTTATCAGCTTGCTCTGCTACTGATGAAGAAGAAGTAGTTGATTTATTGAACTCTAAGAAACTTTCCACCAAAGAGAAAATTGAACTTTGTTTGCAAGATGACTACGTTTCTGTGCTCGGTTTAAACGAAACACAAAAGGAATGGTTAAGAAATCTTTACAAGGAAAGAAATTATGAAGCATTGTGGATTAGAGATTCTATCTTTTCGGAAGAAGGAGAAGAATTGAAATTTGTACTTGATCGTTCGATGTGGCTCGGAATACCAAAAAATCGAATTCAATTCACTGAAAACAAAGAAAAGAACATTATTATAGAAGAGCTTTTACTTTCTGCACGCAGCGCTGTTGTTTTGCAAGACTTAAAACACGGAATGATTGAGGATACTATTGTAAAATACAAACCAGCAATACCAGTTGACAGAGTTGTTTTTGATGATTTTGCAAAAAATAAGGATGCTGTTAATTTCACCTATTTCATGATGGAAAACAGTTGTCCTGACACGAACTATCGATTCATGGCCAAGCACTTATATTCCTTCTGTTCATCTTATCCTATGGATAATCGAGAGTTTCAGATTAAACCAATGAAAGAAGATTCTATCAATGCCATTCCTCAAACAAAAGAAGCATTGGAGTCAAAAGGTTATTTGAAAAAAGACGCTTCTGAAGAGGATTTTGAGCTTGCTTTAAAAACATTTCAAGAACATAATGGACTAAAACCCGATGGGAAAATTGGTAAATACACAGTCAGAGCTTTGAATGAAAGCACTTATACAAAGGTTTTACGTGCAGGTTTGACCATGGATAAACTAAGACGTAAAGAAAAATATCCTGAGAAATTCGTTCAAATTAATCTTCCAGAATATTTACTTCGACTTGTTGTAAATGATAGTTTAAAAAGTGTCCATAACATTGTAATTGGTAAAGAAACCAATACAACTCCTGAGTTAAAATCAAAAATCTACGAAATTGTTGTTTATCCATACTGGAATGTCCCCTACTCAATCATGAGCAAGGAAATCTTGCCGGCTGCAAAAGCCAATGTCAATTATTTTGCGAGGAATAATTTCAAAATCTACCGCAAAGACGTAGAAATTGATCCGCATTCAGTCAACTGGAAAAGAATTAAAGAAAATTCATTTCCCTATAAGGTTGTTCAGCAGCCGGGACCTAAAAACAGTTTAGGAATTATCAAATTTGAATTTCACAACAAATACAGCGTTTATGTGCACGATTCCCCTCAAAAATCACTTTTTAAAACTGATATTCGTTCCTATTCTCATGGTTGTATGCGCTGTGAAAATCCAGTTGAATTAGGTAGATTATTACTTGATTATGATTCAATTGGGCGTAAAGGAAATGCCTTAATTGGCGATTCTTTGGATAGCCTAATGACCGTTGGTAAACACTTCCCAATTCGTTTGCTTAAACCTATTCCAATTTTTGTTGAATACCAAACAGTTTCAGCGGATAAGGATCGAAT
>JBIIKG010000052.1:0-14082 GCA_044233275.1 Crocinitomicaceae bacterium
ATTGGTCATTAAAACTCAAAACCCCGGATCAGATTTATCTGGCCGCATAGAGATAGAAGTAAGATTAACAATGTGTCTACTTATATCAGGACATGACACATCTATCTCTAACCTCTATCTCTAACCTCTATCTCTAATGCCTAATCAAGGTGCAGGCGGTCCAACATACTCTATACAAGGATTTGTTCCAACCCAACATTTAGCACGTTTACGTAATTCGATGATAGTGTCATTTACAACGGTGAATGTAAGATCAGGAGTATCCATCCATGTTTCGTAACAAGCATCTTCCTTTACCTTGAACAATTTTGGCTCGTAAACACCATTTTTCTTTTTGAATTCATCCAATGAAAGATACTTATCGGTGCGAACTAAGGTGTATGTTCCATTTGGCAAGTTCAATTCAATGTTTCCACCTTCATCTAATTTCACCTCTTGAGTTGCTTTTGAGGCATTACTAAAATCTTTACCAGTAAATAATTTGAATGTTTCAAACTTCATTGATTCGTAGTAACCTGCTGCTACATCCGGAGATGGTTTCGCCCCGCCACAGTATGGAATATGAGTTGTTCCACTAAATTTAATCTTATTCAAGCCCTTCGTTGAATTTTTGGTTATACCGCAGCTCATCGCTGTAAAGATTAATGTAAATAGAATCAAAGTGGCTTTCATACGTCTGAATTTTAAGCAAATATACGAATTAAGATCTTTTTAAATCAGTACATTTTCTATAATCCCCTTTCGAGTATCTCGTTTCCTCTTCAAACTCTAAAGCCTTGATCTAACATCTAACATCTATCTCTAGTCTCTAGTCACTAATAATTCAATATTTTAACTTAATTTTGTCCTTTAATTAATTCTTTAACACACACATTCAGATGGCTGAAGTAATGACAGATCTTGGTATTCAAGAAATTCTTGCCCAATTGGGAATCGAAGAGATGAACAATGGTGCCTCTACAGGCGGAAAATGGTTTAAAACGAGAGGTGAACGAATCGATTCAATATCGCCAGTTGATGGTAAATTGATTGCATCTGTTAACTCAGCTACAGAAGCGGATTACGAAGCTGTTATTTTGAAAGCGCAAGAAGCGTTTAAAGAATGGAGAATGGTTCCGGCTCCAAAAAGAGGAGAGGTAGTTCGTCAGTTAGCTGAACGTATTCGTTTTTACAAAGAACCACTTGGAAAATTGGTTTCGTATGAAATGGGTAAATCATTACAAGAAGGATTAGGTGAAGTACAAGAGATGATTGACATCTGTGATTTCGCAGTTGGTTTATCTCGTCAATTATATGGACTAACGATGCATTCAGAACGTCCGGGACACAGAATGTATGAGCAATATCACCCACTTGGAATTGTAGGAATTATTTCAGCATTCAACTTCCCAGTTGCCGTTTGGAATTGGAATACTGCTCTTGCTTGGGTTTGTGGTGATGTTTGTGTTTGGAAACCATCTGAGAAAACACCTATTACAGCGATTGCTTGTCAACAAATTGCAAAAGAAGTTTTTGACGCAAATGGCGTTCCTGAAGGCGTTTCTGGTTTAGTTATCGGTGGTGCTGAAATTGGTAAATTGATGGCGGAAGATACACGTGTTCCATTAATTTCTGCTACAGGATCAACTCGTATGGGTAAATCTGTTGGTGCAACAGTTGGTGCTCGTTTAGGTAGATCGTTATTAGAGTTAGGAGGAAACAATGCAATCATAATCACTCCAACTGCTGATTTGAAAATGGTTGTTCCAGGTGCAGTATTTGGTGCTGTTGGAACTGCTGGACAACGTTGTACTTCTACGCGTCGTTTGATTGTGCACGAAGAAGTTTATGATAAAGTAAAAGACGCATTGGTAAGTGCCTACAAACAACTGAAAATTGGTAATCCATTGGATCAAAATTTCCACGTTGGACCACTTATCGATACAGATGCAGTAAATGCTTATTTAGTAGCTTTAGAAAAAGCTGTTGCCGAAGGTGGAAAAATCTTAGTGGAGGGTGGAGTAATTGAAGGTGAAGGTTACGAATCTGGATGTTATGTGAAACCAGCCATCGTTGAAGCACAAAATCATTTTACTATTGTTCAACATGAAACATTTGCGCCAATTCTTTACATCATGAAGTATTCTGGTGGTGTTGAAAATGCAATAAAATTGCAAAATGGTGTTCCTCAAGGATTGTCATCTGCAATTATGACCAACAATTTGAAAGAAGCTGAAGCATTTTTGTCGCAACAAGGTTCAGATTGTGGTATCGCAAACGTAAATATCGGTACTTCAGGTGCTGAGATTGGCGGTGCATTTGGTGGTGAAAAAGAAACAGGTGGCGGTCGTGAGTCTGGATCTGATGCTTGGAAAGTATACATGCGTCGTCAAACAAATACAATTAACTATTCAGACAGCTTGCCTTTAGCGCAAGGAATAAAGTTTGAATTATAAGATAGAATTAAATTCAGTGAAATTGCCGGGGGTTACTTCCCGGCTTTTTTTGTTTAACACATAGGGCACATAGTCAACGCATGTTATTTGGTTAGAAGGTCACATCATTTTACGCCTTTGGCGTACATTGATTTAGAGAGAAGAAATGAATAATTTTTAATTGTCAGTACAATTTTTTTTCATTATCTTCAATAAGCCTAATCTATTTACAATGAATTATACTAAATCTGATTTGAACAGTCTGACCTATGAAATTATTGGTTCTGCTATTGATGTGCATAAAGTTTTGGGACCTGGATTACTTGAAAGCGTTTATCAAAAGTGCCTTATACAAGAATTTAAAAAGAGAGAAATTTCTTTCCAAACAGAAAGAAAAGTACCAATTGTTTACAGGGATGCTAAACTTGATTCAGAGTTAAGATGCGATTTCTTAATTGAAGATAGAATAGTGCTCGAGATTAAAGCTGTAGAAAAGCATAATGCAATTTATGAAGCTCAGTTGTTAATTTATATGAGATTATTGAATGCACCTAAAGGTATTTTGATAAACTTTAATTGTGGCAATCTATTTCGTGAAGGTCAGCGAACTTTTGTGAATGATTTATTTAGAAATTTAAAAGACTAAATGACTCAAACTAACCTATGAGTTCTAGAACTCATATTATTTATAAATTGCCTTTGTGCACTATGTGTTAAAAAATTATCTTCAATATATGTCAACAGAAATTAACGATCCAGCAGCATTCACCGAACGCTTCATCAATCAAACAAACCAATCCATTTTTTTAACTGGGAAGGCTGGAACGGGGAAAACAACGCTTTTAAAAAAAATCATTGCTTCCACCTATAAAAATGCAGTCATTGTAGCACCAACAGGAATTGCTGCCTTGAATGCCGGAGGAGTTACGATCCACTCATTTTTTCAATTACCTTTTGGTGGCTTTGTACCAGAATTTGGGGTCGCACCGCAGTTTTCGAATGCAGTTAAACTAGAAACAAAAGACAGTTTGATGCGCCATTTTACGATGAACAAACAGCGTCAGAATATGATGCGCAATTTGGAACTCCTTATTATCGATGAGGTGAGTATGTTGCGCGCTGATTTGTTGGATGCGATGGATTGGACCTTGCGAAATGTAAGAAGAGAGAATCAACCATTTGGAGGAGTACAAGTCTTGTACATTGGTGATTTACTTCAATTGCCGCCCGTTGTAAAAAATGAAGAATGGTCGGTTCTGCGCAACTACTACCAAGGAATGTTTTTCTTTAACGCTAAAGTTGTTCAGGAACAGCAACCGCTTTACATTGAATTGTCGACAATTTACCGTCAACAAGATGCAGAATTCATCAATGTACTGAATCATTTGCGCGATAATCGAATCTCCGAAGAAGATGTTTTAGTCCTTAATAAATTCGTAAAACCAGCTTTTGATTCGCTGAAGGAAGAAGGGTATATTACACTCACAACACACAACGCTAAAGCGGATGAGATAAATGCGAAAGCACTCAAATCGTTGAAGAATAAATCCCTCTTTTACAAGGCAGAAATTAATGGTGAATTTCCCCAGCATTTGTATCCAATTGATCCAGAAATGGAATTAAAGGTCGGTGCCCAGGTGATGTTTATCAAAAATGATGTTTCCTTCGATAAAAATTTCTACAATGGAAAAATGGGTCGAATAGAATATTTAGGTCCAGATGAAATTACGGTCTATTTCCCGGAGGAAAAGAAGAAAATAGTGGTGGAGAAGTATGAATGGAACAATATCAAATATTCCTTAAACGCTGCGACAGGTGAAATTAAGGAAGAGGTCATGGGAACTTTTGTTCACTATCCATTGAAATTAGCTTGGGCTATTACGGTGCATAAAAGTCAAGGATTAACCTTTGATAAGGCCGTTTTGGATGTTTCCGATGTGTTTGCACCGGGACAAGCATACGTTGCACTGTCGCGTTTGCGTTCGTTGGAGGGTTTAGTCCTGTTGAAACCGATGCGGATGAATGGACTTTCAAACGATCACAATGTTGTCGCATATGCGGAAAACAAAGCAAGTGAGAATGTATTATCAACTCACTTAGAATACGGTACCAAGAAATATTTATTGGATTCACTTAGAGCAGCTTTTGATTGGTATGAGTTGAATTCAAAATGGAATACGCACGAAGCGAGCTACAAAATGGCAGGTTCGAAAAGTGAAAAAGGTAAAAACAAAACATGGGTGGCCCATCAAACACAGGCTATTCAATCGACGATGGATCCAGCTAAAAAGTTCCGGAATCAGCTAGAGAATATTTTTCGAAGCGGTCAAACAGATTTAGAATTTATTCACGAACGCGTTCAGGCGGCTTACACATATTTTTATAAAACCTTGGATGTAGTACTCACATCGAATCTTAAAATGATGGGAGAATTAAGTCGCGTGCGGAAAACAAAGAGTTACGCAGAAGAACTTGGTGAATTGGATGATGTATTGACCGAGACAATACTAAAGTTAAAGAAAGCTCGCTTGTTGATGGAAGCCTTGTTATCGGGTCGTGAAATCACCAAAGAATTGCTTTACAACGATGAATTGAAGAATTACAAGATTGCCAAATTGGCTGCCATAAAACAAGAAATGCGTCAAAATCCATCGTTGTTAGATATGGAAGATGATGAGGAAGACTTCTTGCCAATTTTGAAAGCAAAGAAAACAGTAAAAGAGAAAAAGGAAAAGAAACACACCCATGAAATTACGCTGGATTTGTTGCATGAAGGCAAGACATTGGAAGAAATTGCAGCCATTCGACAGTTATCTCAGCAAACGATAAGCGGACATTTTGTGCACTTGATTAAAGCGGAAAAAATCGAGTTGGAAGATGTAATGGAACAGGAACGTATCAATGAATTGGCCGATTTGTTTGATAATTATCAAGAAGCATCACTAACACCACTGAAAGAACGTTTGGGTGATGCAGTAAGTTGGGATGAATTAAAATTGTTTCAAGCTTCGACCTTGCGTTGATTAATTAATGTTAAATAATTGATGCGTTTGTCGGACGAATATCTCTCCTTGCTAAATTTAAAACATCAAAACTGAAACAATGAAAACGAATCACGAAATAGACTATTTCATCCATGGGGAAGAAATGCAAATGGTTGAAATAGAGTTAGATCCTCAAGAAACCGCGATTGCGGAATCTGGTTCATTCATGTATATGGATGAAGGAATTCAGATGGAAACAATTTTTGGTGATGGCAGTGAACAATCCAATTCAGGTGGATTCATGAGTAAATTGTGGGGAGCAGGTAAACGTTTGCTAACAGGTGAAAGTTTATTCATGACGGCTTTCACACATCAGGGAGTAGGAAAGGCAAGAGTTGCATTTGCTTCACCGTATCCAGGGAAAATTATACCAATAGATTTAAGTGAATACAATGGAAAATTGATTTGTCAAAAAGATTCGTTTTTATGCGCGGCAAAAGGTGTATCTGTTGGAATTGAATTTCAACGAAAACTAGGTACTGGACTTTTTGGAGGTGAAGGCTTCATCATGCAAAAATTGGAAGGTGATGGAATGGCTTTCTGTCACGCGGGAGGTCATATCATGAAAAGAACCTTGAAGCCAGGGGAAGTTTTACGCGTCGATACAGGATGTATTGTTGCCTATACACAAACAATTGATTACGATATTCAATTCGTTGGTGGAATTAAAAATACCATTTTTGGTGGTGAAGGTTTGTTCTTCGCAACCTTGAAAGGTCCCGGAGAGGTTTGGCTGCAAACATTACCTATCTCTCGTTTGGCTTCACGTATTTTATCCTACGGTACAGGTGCACGTAAAGAGGAAGGTAGTATTTTGGGTGGCTTAGGAAATTTATTGGATGGTGACGGGAGATAAATTGTCTAACGAGAATAAACGATTTCTTCCCCCAAGTAATCCTTGATACCAATCTTTTCCCATTCTTTGAGTGTTGGGTTAAGTGTGACGTATTGAATGCCATTAGATTCATTCAAGGTTTTTAATTTGAATTTCTCAAATGGTTTTGATTTGTTATCATAATTGAAGTAGCGAAGTTTGAGCGTTTTGCCATCAAATGTGATTAAACAAGGAGTGTAAGTTCCATTTTCAGAAAAATTCAGGATGTAATTCATCGCGTCAATTTTGCGAAGAATGTTTTTTGAATTGTTTCCTATTAATGTATCACGTTGACGAACACCAAAATAATAGCGGTCGTTTTCCTCAACGCATGGGATGGAATCATTTTCACGTACACCAAAAATATACCCATTGCGCACAGCATATTGAGAAGATTCACGAAGGGTTTCACGCGAAATGGAATGAATCACAGTTGTTAAAGTGAAAATCCCAGCTTCAGTGAATTCGAATTGGTTGTTTTCATTCGTGTAAATGGCACGATAGGGTTTGTCGACATGTTGCACATTCATTGCTTCAGGGGGAAGCGCTTGAGCAAAATCGTAAGATATTTGTCCAATTAAAAAAGAGCTGAAAAGGAGAAAGAAAAGTGAAGGAAGAAAATTCATAGTTTGATTAAATTATACGGACTTTTTATTTTTTTTTCTTGCATTTAAATGTCATTTTTTCCTAACTTAAATAAGAAAACAGAAAAGTATGCAAAAAAGATGGCTTGTCAAAACGCCGGTGGAAAGTACAACACTTGAGGATTTCCGTTCAACACTAAAAGTAGATCGCATTGTCGCAGAATTATTAATGCAAAGAGGTATCAGTTCTTTTGAAGAGGCTGAAACATTCTTTCGCCCGAAATTAGATCAGTTACACGATCCTTTTTTGATGAAGGATTTAAAAAGAGCAGTTGACCGTCTCAATTTGGCGATTGCCAATGGCGAAAAAATCTTGTTGTTTGGAGATTACGATGTGGATGGAACGACCGCTGTTGCCCTTTTATATGGATTTTTGATTGAAAAGCACCAACATTTGGATTATTATATTCCAGATCGCTACTCAGAAGGGTATGGAATAAGCATGCAAGGGATTGATTTTGCAGCAGAGAATGATTTTAAGCTCATTATTTCCTTGGATTGTGGAATTCGTTCGGTGGAACATGTTAAGTACGCACAAGAGAAAGGAATTGACTTTATCATTTGTGATCACCATAATCCGGGTGATACAGTACCCGATTGTATTGTTTTAGATCCAAAACAAAAGGATTGCGACTATCCCTATAAGGAATTGTCGGGTTGTGGTGTAGGATTTAAATTATTACAAGGACTTTGTATTGAGAATGATTGGAAGCAATCTGAACTTTTCAATCAATTGGATTTAGTGGCAGTAAGCATTGGCGCAGACATCGTATCAGTCACGGGAGAAAACCGCGTTTTGTGCTACCATGGAATGATACTCTTGAATGCTAAACCACGTCCAGCTTTTGTTGAATTGCTGAGAATTGCGAAACGTGAATTTCCCGTTACATTAACGGATGTTGTTTTTACCATCGCTCCGCGCATAAATGCAGCTGGAAGATTGCGTTCGGGTAAACATGCTGTTGAATTAATGATTTCTGATAATGTGGCAGATATCAGAAGATTGGCCGCTGCGATAGATGAAGACAATAAAGAGCGCCGACAATTGGATCAAGTCATTACTTCGGAAGCACTTGAATTAATTGAGCAAAACGCAGATTACGAAAGCAAAAAAACAACAGTAGTTTTCAAGAATGATTGGCATAAAGGTGTTGTAGGAATTGTCGCTTCACGTTTAATCGAAAAGCACTATCGTCCAACTATTGTGTTAACCGAATCAAATGGAAAGGCCACTGGCTCTGCCCGAACGGTCAACGATTTTGATATTCATGCCGCTTTGGTGAAGTGTGAACATTTATTGGAGCAATTTGGTGGACATACGCATGCTGCAGGAATGACAATGGCCTTAGAGAATGTGACGGCTTTTCAAGAACATTTTGAAAAAGTAGTTCAAGAATCGATTACTATTGAAGATGAAACTCCTGAACAAGAAGTAGACATTGAAATTGATTTCAATGAAATTTTTACCAATGGTGAAAACCGAATGAAGATTCCTCGCATCAAACGAATTTTAGAGCAATTTGAGCCGCACGGTCCAGGAAATATGAAACCAGTTTTTCTGGCAAAAAATGTTTATTCGACAGATGTGCGATTATTGAAAGATGTGCATTTAAAATTATCGATGACTCAACCGAATTCTGATGTTGTCATAGAAGGAATTGGATTTAATCTTGGGGACAAGATGGATGATGTAGCCGCAGGTGTCCCATTTGATTTGGTTTTTACCATGGAATCAAATAAGTGGAAAAACAGAGAAACGTTGCAGTTGAATATGAAGGATATTCGATCCGTACTATAACGAAAAAGGTCTTGAGGAATCAAGACCTTTTTCGTTTTCGGTAAATATAAGTGGTTGGGGTAATGGGATTAAATTTGCGCTAATGCTTGTTCAATGTCTGTAATTAAATCAGTGTAATGTTCTACTCCGACAGATACGCGAACAAGTTTTTCGGAGATATGCATAACGCGTTTGTCTTCTTGTGGAACATCGGCATGTGTCATTGTTTGTGGATGCTCCGCCAAACTTTCTGTACCACCGAGTGAAACAGCTAATTTGATCAATTTCAAAGAATCCAAAAATTTAAATGCTTCTGCTTCGCCACCAACAACATCAAAAGCAATCATGGCTCCAGAAGAGGTATATTGACGTTTAAAAATGTCTTTTTCACGCTCTGTTCCAACTTCGTTGATGAATCCGAGGTAGTAAACCTTCTCAACCTTTGGATGACTTCTCAAATATTCTGCAACAAATTTCGCATTGGTAGCTTGTTGGTCCATTCGAACTTTCAAGGTTTCTAAACTGCGCATTAATAACCAACCTGTCCAAGGACCAGCCATGTTGCCTAGAAAAGTTCTCAATCCTTTAACACGACCCATCAATTCTTTCGAACCTAAACAAGCGCCAGCAATTACATCGGAGTGACCTCCAATGTATTTTGTAGCTGAATACAAGACTAAATCAGCACCGTGTTTCAAGGGATGTTGCCAAATTGGACCCATATACGTGTTGTCAACAGACAATATTACCTGCTTTTCAGCAGTGGTGTAATGGTGTTTTATTTCAGCACACATTTCAATGTCAATCAACGCATTAGTTGGATTCGCAGGTGTTTCAATATGAATCATGCTTAAACGATCTCCCTTTCCAGTGGCATCAATGCGCGCAATGATTTGTTCTTTTGAATCAGTTGCATGAAACCCAACGGCTTCAATTTGCATTTTTTTCAAAAAGTGATTAATGAAATGATCTGTCCCACCATAAACTGGTCGACTATACAAAAGCAAATCGCCCGGCACCATGAATTCCATCAAGGCAGTTGAAATGGCTGACATTCCGCTTTCGAAAACTGCGCAATCTTCAGCACCATCCCATAAACACAAACGGTTTTCAAGAATCTCTAAATCGGGATTGTTCAAACGACTGTATATCAAGCCTAACTCTTCACCAGCATCCTTTTCACGCAAACCATAAGCAAGTTCAAAGAATCGTTTCCCCTCCATGGCGGTATTAAACACAAAAGTCGATGTTTGAAAGATGGGGCACTTAATAGCGCCTTCTGATAAGGATGGTTTATAACCATAACTCATCATTAAACTCTCAGGTTGCATTTTTGAATAATCCATTTTTTTCTGTTAATTGCTGGGTAAACCTAATTAAAAAACTAAAATGAAGTTAATAGTTAGAATTTAAATCTATAAAAGATGAAATTATATTATTTTCGTTCTAAAATTTGTGAGATTTTTATCTCTTTTTAGAAAAACATTCTATCGAACTGCAATTAGATGATTTAGACCGAAAGATAATTTCTCTTCTGCGTGAAAATGCAAAATTGGGGAATAAGGAAATTGCTGCTGAAATTGGTCTTTCCGTTACGCCCACTTTTGAAAGAATCAAACGACTCGAACGACAAGGAATTATTCAAAAATATGTGGCTGTTTTAGATAAAAAGAAAATTGGTAAAGGCTTGCATGTGCTTTGTCAGGTTTCCTTAAAGGCGCATAACTTGGAATTGTTGCTAGGTTTTGAAGATGAGGTAGTTCATTTAAATGAAGTTTCGGCTTGTTACCATATTGCTGGGAATTATGATTACCTGCTTTCGATTGAGGTAAAGGATATGGACGAATACCAGCTTTTTTTGAAGGAGAAATTAGCGTCAATACCAAACATTGCAAATGTTCAAAGTTCTTTTGTTATGAGTACGCTGAAATAAAATAGTCGCTATAAATAATAAATGTTACTTCATTAATTTATTTATGATTGCCTTCAGATGATTAACCTCTTCTTTTAAGAGATCTATCTGTTGAAGGTATAAGTTTTTTTCTCCTTCGGAAAGATGATTATTATTTATCACTAAACCATTTCCGACGTCATTGTGCATAACATTGAAAATCATGCTCTCACTAAAATTAATAATATCTTCAGGCTTTACCTCAAATAAATTGGCAATCTTTTCTAACTTATTGTAAGTCAATTCAGTTTCACCAAGTTCCATGCGACTGTATGCGCTTTGTGTTATACCCAATTCTTGGGCCATGTAATCCTGAGTTAGATTTTTTAATTCTCTCAACTTTTTGATTTTTTGACCAATTTGCATATTAAGTATTTTATATATGTTTCAAATTTAGGGAACAAAATCTATAAATGGACACTTGTTTTCTTTTTATCAAGTCATAAATTATGTGTTATTCATATTTATTATGCAAAATAAGCTGATTCTCTTGTAGTTCAAGCTGTTAGATTTGTCACCTAACCATTAACTGAAGAACAACATGAAAAGAATTATTACAATTGCTTTGCTTTCTATTTTCACCTTTAGTGCAAATGCACAATTTTTCGAAAAAGACATCAATTATGTAAATGCAGGATACGGACTTGGTCTCGGTTACGGGCGTTTACTCAATGCATACCAAGCTTACGAAGGCTACAAATTTAGTGGATTTGGTCCAGTAGCGGTTAGCTATGAAAGAGGAATTACAGATAACATTGGCCTTGGTGTTTCGATAGGTTATTCATCGTACGGAGGAAGATGGTTACAAACTGGTTACGATTACAAATACAGATGGACAACATTGTCAATCATGGCAAGAGGAGCTTATCACTTCAATGTAAGAAACCGACAGTTTGATCCGTATGCAGGAGTAGGAATTGGTTTTCTTAAATATAGTTACAAATGGGAATCGAATGAACCTGGATTTAACGAAGCTGCCTATAATGTTGATTTTGGAACACCACTCGCTTATCAGATCTTTGTAGGTGCACGCTATATGTTTAGTGACAATTTCGGTGCTTATGCTGAATTAGGGTATGGTTTATCGGTTGCTAATGCAGGAATAACGTTATCTTTTTAATCAAGAAAATAATCTAAAAAATGCAATTTACTGCTACTAAATTTACATTTCACTATGTATGTGTTTTTCTTCTTGTACTATTGGCAGGATGTTCACAATCGAAATTTGTTGTTGCCCCGCCGTTCACAAACGTGGATAAAATTTCGAAAATAGAAACTGGTCAATCAAAAGAAGATATTAATACCACTCTTGGAATCAAGCCATTTGACATTCTTTACTTGAACGATGGAAATTTTATGTGTTATTATAATTATCGATTGGAAGAGAGAAGGATAAACATTGATAATTCATCCAAAAATCGGGATACGGGATCTGGTGCCACTCTCTCATCTGATGAGGCCCAAACCGCTGGTGAACCTTTCTACACTGAATGGAGAAGAGTATACATCAATTTTAAAGACAATAAGGTTACACATTATACAACTGATGCAGGTTTGGAAGGAGCGAATTATATACAGCTTGTGAACGGAACAATAAAACTTCTTAATAAGCAAGAGTTGAAGATTGAAAACTTTTACACTCAATCAATTATCCAATCAGATGTTAACATTAACTCTGAAAACGGTAAGAGTACGACCTCAGAATCTATTGATATTGAAAAGGTTTTGTTTCAACTGAAACACAATGGTATGTTCATGGGAACCAAGAATGTAACGAAAAACAATTCTTCATTCAATTTAAAAAAGAAAAGAAAAGGTCTTTGATCTTCGGGTTCAGTAGAGATTGATAACGTTGACAAATGATTATTTACTAAAAAAATTCATTCTAATGCATCATATAAAAATATTTGGACTGTTCATTTGTGTATTCATTACTCAAAATCTTATTGCTCAGACTGATAATGGAAATTATCGGGATTACACAAAATACCAAATGGATTACATTTCAAATGGTGAGCTGCCTAATTTCAGAATCCGTAAAAAGGGAGACAAGGCATTAAGCTTGTACTACTTCGTACCTTTTGACTGGTCTGCAGTAAACGAAGATATAATTTCTGATTCAAACACTATTGTTGATAATAAACACAGGGTAACTGAAAAATTAGTCCCTAACTATAGATATTATCTCTCAGATCGATCAAATCTTACTTTCGGAATTTATTACAAACGAACAAATGTAAAATATGCTGGTGAAATTGATCAAACAGTAACTCCGTCCACAATTGAAAGTGAAAAAGAGCAGTTTATTCAGAATGGTATTTATGGCCGAATCGGATTTGATCGTCATTTAGCTCAACCTAGTTTTAAGTTGTTCGATTTAGATTTTTATGTTGGATCAGCACTTTCCTTCGGTTTTGCTCCAAGTAACTCATTAAATGAAACGAATTTCGAAAATGGCGATTTTAATATAGTAAGAACTAAAAGCAACACAATTGGATTGGGATTGGATTTGTACGGGGGTTTAAATTTTCAATTTGACAACTTTTCAATTGGTTTGGAGCTAATTGCACTTGGTTTTGATAGTAATAAAGGAGTTGGGAAAACGAAAGTTAAATCGCAAAGCAGTATCGGAGGTACAACTTCTTCAGAGGAATATTTCACTTATGACGATAATCCAGGTATAGCATACAGCAAGCTCAATTTGTCAAGAAACATGACCTCGATGTACAGAGGTGTCAGATTTTCAGTAGCATACTACTTCAAATAATAAAGTAGCAAAAGTCTATTTTTCTTTTACATCAAGAATTTTCCCCTTGCAGTTAATGATTTGTTATGGTAGCTATCTAAAAAACTGCGAGGGAGGATTTTTTGGTTTGATCATTTTTAGGTTGTTATTAGTTGAAAATTAAATCAATTTATTTAAGTCAATTTATTTTCCTAACCATGTTGAAACACATACTACTATTTCTGTCACTAGCCGCAATTGGGACTTCTTTTTCACAACAATTCCAACGTGAAAATTCGAAGGAATATTCGTATGCGCAACCATCTGCAGTCTTTGAAGAAAACAAGGGCCAGATGAAAGACCAGTTTTGGAATCCCCGACCAGATGTTTTGTATTACGGAACGAGTGAGGGGATGAACTATTACATCAAAAACTCAGGAATGAGCTACCAGTTGAGTCGTGTTGAGAGCTGGAAAGATGAAGAGGGTTCGATGCAACATTTTCAAGATGGTGCGCAAGATTGCAAACAAGTACCTGATCAGATTGGTACTTACCGTGTGGATGCTGAATGGCTTAATTCCAATCCGGATTTTGAGGTCATTCAGGTAAAGGTATTGGATGGATACAACAATTACTACAACGTTCCCGAAGGA
>JBIIKG010000222.1:0-4559 GCA_044233275.1 Crocinitomicaceae bacterium
GCAGTCCATCAATGGTTAAATTGGGGAAATGGGGCACAAACGCTGCATTATCTGCTGGCCTGCCAATAAAAGGAATAATTAAAAGCACAATTTTTAAGCAATTTTGTGGAGGTGAATCAATCGATGATTGTCAACAAGCGATTGAACTATTAAATAAATACGGCGTTGGAACTATTCTAGACTATTCAGTTGAAGGAAAAACATCTGAAGAGGATTTTGATGAAACTGTCAATGAAATTATTCGAACGATCGAAAAAGCGAAAGGAAATCCTGCAATTCCATTTGCGGTTTTTAAAGTCACAGGAATTTCACGTTTTGCTATTTTAGAAAAAGCGAATAATCCAACTAATAAACTTTCAGATATCGAGCAAGCAGAACTTGGTGGAGTTATTGATCGTATTAATCAAATTTGTTCTGCTGGATATAAAGCTGGAGTTCCTGTATTCATCGATGCTGAAGAAACGTGGATTCAAGATACAATTGATTCAATTACACTTGATATGATGCGTAAATATAATACACATAAAACTATTGTATACAATACACTTCAAATGTATCGTCACGATAGAATTGAATATTTGCAACGCATGATGGATCTTTCGAAAAAAGAGAATTTCCACTATGGAGTTAAACTTGTTCGAGGTGCTTATATGGAAAAGGAACGCTTGCGTGCAAGTCAAAATGCTTATCCCTCACCTATTCAACCAGATAAAAATTCATGTGATACTGATTTCAACAAGGCTTTAGAGATTATTTGTGAACACATCGATCATGCTGCTCTTTGTGCTGGATCTCACAATGAAAAAAGTGCGATTATACTCGTCGAATTGATGGAAAAGTATTCAATTGAACCGAATGATTCACGCATTTATTTTTCTCAATTATTGGGAATGAGTGATCATATTTCCTACAACATGGCTTACCATGGTTACAATGTCGCGAAATATGTTCCATATGGTCCAATTAAAGAAGTCATGCCGTATTTATTGCGAAGAGCTGATGAGAACACTTCAGTTGCAGGTCAAACTGGACGTGAGCTGAATTTAATCATCAAGGAGCGTAAACGCAGAGCATCTAAATAAAATATTCTTATCGAATTACATTGAGATGACCATTAAACGTATGCTTGTCATCATTTGTTAATGCTGCACATCTGATTGTCCAAGTATAAGTCCCATCTTGCACGATTTCTCCATTAAACGTACCATCCCACGTTGCTGCTGGATCATGTGATTCCCAGATAATTTCGCCCCAACGATTGAAAATAAATAAATCAAAGTTGAAAATGTTTATTCCTGAAATATAAATACCCCAATTCTGGTTAAACTCATCATTGTCAGGAGTAAATGTATTCGGTGCGTATAACAATATTTCATTTAAAATATTTACTACCAAAGTGATTGAATCCACACACCCACGAATATTCTCAACTGTCAATGTAACTGGATAATTTGAAGGTACTCCATCTGGATATTGCACATCAACTGAAGGTAAAGTAGATGTTAATGGTGTACCGCCAGAAATCTGCCAATCAAACACAACCGCATCTGGACTGCTTTGATTTATTAAAGTTACATAAGGATTAAACATAGAAACATTGTTTGGATTGATAACAAATCCAGCTACAGGATAACTGTATGCTTCAATCCAATTCGTATAAACCGTTTGGTATTCGCAACCCAACGTTGAAATGACATCTACAGTAACTGTATAAATTCCAGGTTGTTCATATATATGACTAAAAGATGCCAATCCAACATAGGTTTGAATTGTGCCATCCCCAAAATTTACGATTGTAGAAGCCACATCTGGCGAAGCCGTTGTGTTTTGAAAATTAATTGCTAAAGGAAAACAACCATTCAATGTATCAGGCGTAAGTGCGGGATTAATGGCTGGCGGAGTCGTAATTACCATACAATCATTATCCACTGGTGAGCCACAAGCTTCAGACAGTTCTACACAATAATTCGTTGTTCCTGAACTTGGCGTTACTAAAATTGTTTGTCCAAGGCCTAATGGATTTCCATTTGCAGTCCATGTGTAAATGTAAACACCATTCCCACCAGTTCCTGTAGCAGTTAAATTTACGGCTGTACCAGGACAAACCTCCGTATCAGCAGTTATAAATGTTATTTGTAAAGGAGAAGGCTGAATTACTGTGAAATTTTGTGAATCAGAACATCCATCGAATGAAAAAACATCCAATGTGTAGTTTCCAGGAGCCAAATTATTCAAGGTAAAAGGTACAGCAGTATTAACTTGTGTTCCACCATTTAATGAATAACTAGCGATATTTACACCATTCACAGCTACAGAACCATTGGCTGCACTGTTGCAGTTTACATCGGTAACAACAAGTGATGTGATTTCAGTCGAAATTTCACCTACAGTTACAATAGACTCATCAAAACAGCCTAGACTTTCAACTTGATAAGTATATGCTCCGATTGGATTAACAGCAGGGTCAAAAGGCATTGTGATTTGATTCCCATTTGGGTCCAACCAAATACCGTTCGTAGAAGGTGTACCTGTCAATAAGGTAAATAAATCTATTGGCGCAGCAAGCGAACAAAGATCAATACTTCCATCGATACCTGCGTTTGGATTAGCTGATAACGAAATATAGATATTATCAGATACAGCGCATTCAGGTGCGCCATTTGGATAGACTGTCAACGTTAATGTGGTTGGAGTTGTCAATGAGAATGTTGGATCTAAAATCGTTGCGTCGTTAATTCCCACAGTTGGTGTCCATGCATAAACAAAATCACCTGCACAATTCGCCGTTATTGTATTTGTAACATTTCCAAATAAGCTAGGTCCTTGCGAAAAAACAGGATTTCCTGCTTCATCGAATAAGGTATAGAAACACTCTTCAATCCAATTTCCAGTAGCGTTAAAATTAAATGTTGCAGTTGTTCCTGATGGAATTGTGATTGGGAAGTTTTGTAAATCTCCTGTCGTCAATGTATAATTAGTGCTGACACCATTTATTACAACCGTAAGTGTGTTTCCGTTCCAACCATCTCCGAATGCATCTTCAATTTGCAGGTCATAAATACAATCAGAAACTGCACCTGCCCCGTTCAATGTTCCGTTTAATTGTAAATCATTGCCACTACAAAGCGTTGTATCATTGCCCGCAAAAACTATCGGACTTGGTTCTACAATTACATTAACTGATGTGTCGTGTACACAGCCAAAATCATCAATTACTGTATATATGTAATTGTATGTTCCTGCAACTGTCGGTTCGATAGATAGTATATCAGCATTTCCCGACAAAGCCGTCATATAAGGAGCTGGTTGATTCCAATAGGATGAATCTGCACCCCAACCAATTTGAGGTTCAAAAACAGTAATTGGTGGATAAAAAGAGGGGTCTAAATTGAGAGCAAAAGAAAAAAGTGTACCATCATCAGCCGCCCAATTATCAACGACTGTGAGGGTCCAAACTCCATTTGCTGGACAACCAAGAAGATTTGTTAAAGGCTGAACTGGTTCATAATCGCCTGCGGGTATTGTGCCTGCACCACCGTTTGCATTCACCCATTCAACCCAAGTACTTGTTGCAGCCGGTGTAAAACAATACGTAAAAGGTGTTCCCAAAGTAGCTGGATTACTGCAATCCACATTATCCTCTTGAACAGGAATACCAATTTGAGTTCCTCCACCTCCTTGCTGATGTAAAATAACATTTTGACCATTTGGACATTCTAGGATTATAACTAAATCACCCATAAATGAATGCTCCAAATCGAAACAAACGCTCTGAATTTGAGATATGTTCGTTATACTCGTTCCCGCTGTAAATCCAGTCTGAAGCAAATCAATGTTTTGAGATACACCAAGTAATGTATCAGGTAAACAGCCATCATCAATTGTTTGTGAACCCGAAAAACCATCCCATAGTACTTCGTATGATTCTGGATCGGCGGTAAACGTTACATCCTGACCTATACAAATCGTTTGATCTCCGGGGACACCGGTAAAATCAGGTGCTGTGGCAACCACAACAACCAAATCTGTTAAATTATTATTCGTACAACCATTGTCATCAGTAACAAATAATTGAACACGATACAATCCAGGGACACCATAACTGTGACTAACATTTGGTCCCGTTGACGTACTACCATCCATAAAATCCCACGAATAATCTGCTAATGTGAAGCCCATTTGAGCAAAGGAGCCGTTGTTTTGAAAATTAACAACTTCGTCAATACAGACACGGATACTATCTGGAGCAATTCCCCCAACAATTTGACCTCCAGCAATAGGATCATTGCAAGGTGTTTCGCATGCTACACTTGCAGTGAACATTCCCGTACCAATGGTATTCGAAGTAAAAGTTAAGGTTATACAACCCGTTGGATTCAATTGGGTCGCTTGAATAACAACGCCTTGTAATTGATTTCCTGAGTATACACCAAGAAAATTAGCGGATGTAGAAGTACCATCGTAAACTGACATATAATCCACATTTGTTTGATTCGGCGCTGGATTGTCATCCTGAGTATTCAGATCAAATAAATTAAAAGTGACTGAAATGATTTCTC
>JBIIKG010000223.1:0-4546 GCA_044233275.1 Crocinitomicaceae bacterium
TATTTACAAACGTGACGAAGAATATCTAAAAATTATGAAGGATTAAGCAGAGAGTTGTTAATTTTGGGAAAAAAATAAAGTATGGCTCTGTTGATTTCTCCTTCTGTCCTTTCATGTGACTTCGCAAATATCCAACGTGATGTTGAAATGATCAATAATTCATCTGCTGATTGGTTTCATGTGGATGTGATGGATGGTGTTTTCGTTCCTAACATTTCTTTTGGTTTTCCCGTAATTGCAGCCATTAAAAAGTATGCAACTAAGCCCTTGGACGTGCATTTGATGATTGCGAATCCAGATCAATACATTGAAGAATTCAAAAAGGCAGGAGCGGATATCTTAACGGTTCATTATGAAGCTTGTCCGCACTTACACCGCACAATTCAAGCAATAAAAGCTGCTGGAATGAAAGCGGGTGTTGCCTTGAATCCGCATACGCCGGTTGACTTATTACAAGATGTTATTAGAGAATTAGATTTAGTGCTCATCATGTCGGTAAACCCAGGTTTCGGTGGACAAAAATTTATTCAAAATGCTGTATTAAAAGTAGAACAAGCAAAGAATTTAATTCACCGTTTTGGTTCACATGCACTTGTTGAAGTGGATGGTGGCGTAAATTTGGAAACTGGTAATGAATTAGTCAAGGCAGGCGCTGATGTTTTGGTGGCAGGAAGTTTTGTTTTTGGTTCTGCAGATCCGAAAGCAACAATTTCCGAGTTGAAGTCAATTAAAGGATGAAAGCATTTTTTCAAGACAAATTTGAATATGATTTCAATGCAAACATGCAATGGTTTGAATGTATTGAAAATCAAGAAGATGAAATAAGTGACTTCACCAATAAATCGATTTCGCACATTATCAATGTTCATTATATATGGAACTGTAGACTAAGAGGAATTAAACCTGAATCAGGTGACTGGGATTTATTGCCAATTCATTATTTTCAGCGATTTATTCAACAGAATTATCAAGAAACATTGGATTACTTGGAGAAAATAGAGTTAGGTGAAAAAATCAATTATCATTCCTCTGAAGGAGTGAAATTCACAAAAAAAGACATCGATATATTGTACCATATCCTCAATCATTCCAATTATCATCGCGCACAAATTGTTATGGACTTGAAAAACCTTGGTTTAAAAACACCAAGTTTCAACTTTATTACTATTCGTTAAAAAGACTTCATAACTGAAAAAGTAACAAATCAACATTAATTTCGTTTCTTTGGGTATGAAAAGTATTTTCCTTTTTGTTTTTATCGGTTTTACCTCGGTAGTTTTTGCTAACGAGGACACAACACTTGTAAGATTAGAGACCAAACTGGTTACATTATTAGATAATCTAAGAGCAGCACAATCCGATAATGATAAGGAAACAGCCAACACTGTCTTCAAAGAAACAATGGAGCTCGCATTAAAACAAAATGCTGCCTTCACCTACCCTTTTTCTAAATTAAAATCAGTTGGATTTATTGATAGTCCAGATAAACTTTTGCGCATTGTAAACTGGAATGTTGAGCAAGCCGACAATACCCATAAGTACTTTTGCTTTTTAATGCGATATGATGAGCGTAAAAAAGAAGTTATACTTTCTGAATTGATCGATAACTCTTCTTTTATGCCAGCACCGCAGAAAGAAGATATTTTAGAGTCTGACCAATGGTACGGAGCTTTGTACTATAAAATCATTCCAATTGAAAAAGGTTCAAAAACACTTTATACCCTTCTTGGATGGGATGGCGCGACTAGTGCTAGTAACTTCAAATTAATTGATGTGCTCTATTTCACTGGAACACAAGCAAAACTTGGAAGTCCAATTTTTAAAATGAATGGTTCAACTGACAAACGTGTATTTTTTGAACATTCAGAAAAAGCAACAATGTCATTGCGTTACGAAGAATCATATAATCGTATAATTTTTGATCATTTATCACCAGAATCACCTGGATTAGAAGGCTTCTATTCTTTCTACGTTCCGGATTTATCCTTGGATGCATTAATTCTAGAGGGGAATAAATGGATTTTTAAGGAGGATGTAATCGGCATCAATCCACCTGACCAGAATGAAAAAGTGACTGTTTACGCAATGGATGAAAAGGACGGTCATATTGAAAAGAAAGAAATTAAAAATAAATGGGTAGATCCTTCTGATGAAAAAGCTCCAGCTGGTGGTATTGATCACAAAGCTGCTCTTCCTGAAGGTGAATTAGAAACAAGTAGCAATTCAAAAAAGAAACCAAAAGAAAAGAAAATAAAAGATAAGCGTGACCCAGGTGAGATGGGGGCAACATATGGTGCTATGAAAAAGAAAAAACGCAAGAAGAACTAAATCTATACGGGATTGTCTCACTCTTTATCATGCCTTTTATTTCTTTCTTCGTCAAGCTCAGGAACCTTAATTCATAATTGTTGATTCTGAATTATTGATTTGGGAAATTGTTAATTACCATGTGGATATTTTTTTCTATATTAGGCAACCAAACCGAGTAGATTTTAGTTTAATTTGAGAAAACTTCCTATTTATGAGCAAAAACATCTATTTAGTTCCCTACGACTTTTCAGCAGTTGGAGATACTGCCTTACTATATGCGATGCATTTAGGAAAAAAGGTGAAAACTGAAGTTCTATTACTTCACCTTGTATCTTCTAAAGCTGAGGCAATGAAAGCCAGTTTAAAAATGGATGATGTTATCGCCAAAACAGAAGTTCCTTATGGTGTTGAATTGCGAAAAGTTGTTCGTGAGGGAAACATTTTCGAAGATATCGGTAAAGTTGCAAAGAAAGAAGAGGCTCAGTTAATTATCATGGGGACTCACGGCGCAGTTGGTATGCAACGTGTCTTTGGAAGTAACGCAATGAAAGTTGTAACTAGTGCTGACACTCCTTTTTTAATTGTTCAAAAAAGCACACCACTTCATGAAATCAAAAACATAGTTGTTCCAATCGATTTAACGAAAGAAAGTCTACAAATCATTAATATTGCCGGTGATATGGCGTCTATTTTTGATGCAACGGTTCATGTTATCGGTGAAAAGCAAAACGATGATCTATTAAGTCAGCAAATGAAAAATAGAATTTTGATTGTCAAAAATCAATATGACGATCGTTCTATCACGTGTAATATTGAGTTCTTGCCAAGAGGTGGTTCTTATTCAAAGAAAATACTCGAATACACCAAAGTAAATTCAATTGATTTAATAGCAATCGCATATCATTCTGAGAGTTTATTACCGCAATTTGATACCTTTGCACAATCTCTGATTACCAATGATCAGAATTTACCGTGCATGGTGTTGAATTCAAAATTAGCATCTGCACTATATTTTTAGCAGATGAACCTCGGGACATACAACGAACTTACAATTCTTCGATTTACTAGTGTTGGCTCATATCTTGGCGATGATCAAGATAACGATGTCCTCCTACCCAACAAATACTTAACTCCAGAAATGGAAATCGGAAACACAGTTATTGTGTTTTTATATAAAGATTCAGAAGATCGATTGGTCGCAACAACAGAAATTCCACTAATCACCTTAAATGAATTTCGTTTCCTAAAAGTAAAAGAAGTCACCGCTTTTGGAGCTTTTATGGATTGGGGATTAGAAAAGGACTTAATGGTTCCTTTCAAAGAGCAAATGCTAAAATTGGAAGAAGGTCGTTATTACCTGACAACTCTGCAATTAGATGGATCAACTGATCGCTTGTTTGGCTCAACGCGTGTTAATCGCTACCTAGAGCCATGCGATGATCAAGAAATAATTGGCCAAGAAGTTGAATTATTGATTTGTGACGATAGCGATTTAGGTGTGAATGTTATCGTTGAAGGTAAATACCGCGGTCTAATCTATCACAACGATGTTAGTCGTCCAGTGAAACGTGGCGACCACCAACCTGGCTTTGTTTACAATGTGCGTGAGGACGGAAAATTGGACGTGCGATTTGAGCGTGCGGATGTCAAAAAATTTGATGAAGCAACAGAATTCTTATTGGAGAAATTAAAAACAGAAAAAGTCATTCAATTATCAGATAAAAGTGATCCAGACGATATTCGTGACAAATTGCACATGAGCAAGAAAATGTTCAAACAAGCAATTGGAAAATTGTATAAAGCGCGTCTGGTTACAATAACTGATACTTCTGTTGAATTAATTGAAAGTTCAAGCGCAGAATGAAGTCAATTTTAGTTGTTTTAAGCCTCTTTTCTGTTTTTTACTGTTCATTTAGTCAAACAGATACGTTGCGCCTTTCAAGCCACCTTAAAAAGATTACAGAAACAAGTGATTTTCGACACTTTATGAATCCACACATTCTGGATCAAGTAGCAGAATACATCAAAAATGAATTAGAAAATTCTGCTGATTCCGTCTATTATCAAGAATTCACTGTAAATGGAACTGTATATAAAAACGTTATCGCTTCCTATGGAATTAAGAATACTTCAACAATTGTAGTTGGTGCGCATTACGATGTTTGTGGCTTACAAGATGGAGCAGATGACAACGGAAGTGGCACCGTTGGTTTATTAGAATTGGGTCGTCAACTGA
>JBIIKG010000225.1:0-4544 GCA_044233275.1 Crocinitomicaceae bacterium
CTTGTTCAATCGCACCACTTTCTCTTAAGTCAGATAAAACCGGACGTTTATCCCCTCCCCTTTGTTCAACTGATCTGCTTAACTGACTCGTCGCCACCACACACACATTTAATTCTCTCGCAATGTTCTTCATTTCCCTGCTGATATATGACACCTCCAATTCACGATTATTCCTATATCTATTAGAGCTCAGTAATTGCAAATAATCGACAATTATCACTTTTACATTAAAATCCAGCACATGCTGACGGCACAGAGCTTTGAAAGCTGTCATACTATTCATTGGCTGATCAAGGATGCGCAATTTCAAACGAGACAAATCGACTTTCGCCAATTCCAATTGTTTTAATTGAATCTCACTCAATTTTCCTTGCATGTAATAATTGGCAGGAAGTTCGGTTAATGAAGCAACAACGCGAGCTGTTAACATAAAATTCGATAAGTCAAGAGAGTAATAAAGTACCTCATGGTCAGCAGCTATATTAACCGCCAAATTGACTAATAAATGCGTCTTCCCCATTGCTGGTCGACCACCAATTACTACAAATTCACCAGGCCATAAGCCACCAAAAACGCTATCATATTCATCTAAACCTGTTTTAATCGATTTTGAAGAAAATGGAACAGAAGAACGATCTTGTTCCGCAACAATCTCCCCTATTAATTTTGAGCCAGCAATTTGAAAATGAGAAGTATCAAATTCCATTATAACCTTACGTATATGCTCGATTTTAGTACCTTCGTCTACATTTTCATAATTGAGAATTTGTTGAAGTTTTTGAATGTATTTTGATGGTTCGGATTGAAGGCTCATACAGATTTTTTGTTTGTTGTCGCCCAAAGTCAATTACCTCGCCAAAAATAAAAACGACCTAAAATGCCAACTTTTTATTTAATAGCATATCAATTTACGAGAGATATATCAATTTTTGAGTGACTTATCAATGCACTATTTTACAGAAGATGCAGAATAGGAGAAGAAAAGAAATAAGTCCTCTGCAAGGTTGCAAAGAATATATTTCCCGGCCGCACTAATCTACTTTTGTTCCATAATCATTAAAAAACAGTAGTTATGAAAAACAAAAAAACAATTTACCATTTCATTATTGACAAAAGCGGCTCAATGGCTGGAATGCAATATCAAGCGGTAGCAGGATTTAATACACAATTGGCGACCTTGCAAGAGTTGAAACAAACGTACCCAGACCAAGAATTTACCGTTTCCTTAACTTTTTTCAATAACGAAGTTAGAAACATCATTTCGAATGGAAATGTTGAACAACTCTTTCCGATGAACCCAAGTACCTTTAATCCAAACGGATCAACCGCCTTGCTGGATGCAATTGGAAAATCTATTTATCAAATCAAATCAGATTTTGGTCCAGCGCTGATGAATGATGAAGCCTCAGTTGTAATGGTAATCATAACAGATGGAGAAGAAAATGCATCGCGTTTTTATACCTATCATGAAATAGCGCGCATGATCAAAGAATTGGACGCAACTGAAAAATGGACCTTTAGTTTTCTTGGGGCTGATTTAGATGCTGTTCACACATCTCAAATGCTCAATATTCGTAAAGAAAATGTGATGTCATTTAACAAAACAGACTATGCTGGAATGATGGATGATGTTTCTGATTCGATTCGTTACTATGCAGCATCCAAAGCGGAGGGCACAACAAAAAACAATATTTTTGATATCTTTGAAAAGAAAGATCGCCGAACATCTTAACTACTATAAAAGCGCACTATCCATGAACATTCATCTTATTCGCTCGTCAGAACTAAGTATTGATACCTATACCAATGTGTTGAATTTATTGAACAAAACACAAGGACCTCTTACTTATTTTGCTTCAAAAGAAACTGATTGGGAAACTGTCAATTATGAAAAGGACTGGATTACAGAAGAGCAGTTTAAGAAGGCTGAACAGACCAATTTCGATGCAGAACGAAACATGAACTATAGCTTATCTAGGCCTAGTTTTAACGAAATACATGTATTCTCTTGTTTTGATGATGATTTTCCGAAGATAGAAAAGCAAGCAACTTGGGATGACTTATTTTCGAATTGCGAGAAGTATCGAAAAACATATGCTATTCCTGAAAACGATTTAGTGATTTTGTTAACGGATATTTCGAATGATAAAAATTGGTTTGGTTCAGTTGATCAAAAGATGCGGAATATCTTTATTCAAACATCGAATTGGTCGAGTTTTTTCGGAGCCGAAATTGATTCCCGCTTCCCAATTGCATATGAGGTTGTTGTTTGGATTCTGCGTATGATGATGTACCGTAATCGCTTTGAATTGAGTGAGCAACTGCATGCACAGCCGAAGGGTTGTATGATGGATTTCTGTGAACATAAATCGCAAATTGTGTTAAAAATGCGTACAGCTGATATTTGCGGGGATTGTTTAGACCATATTCAAGCGCGCGACATCAACCGAACCGCTTTAAATCAAATACTTGAAACAATGGATGGAATTCGGAGCAATATTTTGTTCAGAGAACGCTCATCTGTGTTGAATCGCCCTAGTCGCCTGGAAATACGTGGATATGTGAAGCGTATTTTCTTGGTCGATTTAGGAGATTTGGAGGTGCGTTTAAATCCCAAGGAGAAAACCCTATTCTTGTTTTTCTTGAATCATCCAACAGGTGTTCGTATAGTTGACTTAATGGATCACAAAGCAGAAATATTGGAATTATACAGTCGTTTTAGTCGCGCTTCTACTCCAACTTTGATTGAAAATGCTGTTGATTTAATGCTCCAACCAACCGATGGAAACATCAATCAAGTTTTGACGCGCATTCGATCAAAATTCAAACAAACTGCAGGAGATTCAATTTCAGGATATTATACAATTGAAGGGGCACGCAATGAGGTGTATAAAATTGCGTTGAATCGGGAGTTGGTGAAAGTGATTGAAAATTAATGATAGACTTTCTTATGACCGTTAGTTACCTTTTTCTTTTTTAAGAATAGATTTAATTTGTAACGAAAGTAAAGGAATACTTTTTTCTACGACTCCCCAAACCGCCCAAATATCAACACCGATATAATCGTGAATCAATTTATCTCTCATTCCAGCAATCTTTTTCCATTCAACTTCGGCATACTTTTCACGAAAATCTTCATTCAATTTTTTCGTTGCTTCACCAATAATTTCAAGATTTCTAATAACTGCATCCTGAATTAGGCTATTTGCTAAAAAATCAGCTTCATTAATGCCCTCAATATACTCCTTTATTTTAGCTATACTTGCATCAATGTGTTCAATGTAGATAATTGGATTTTTTTTCATACCAATCGTATTAAATCTGCTTCAATATAAGGTTTCAAAGACGCATTTAACGAACGTAAGGTAATCAAGTCCACTTTGATTCCAAGTAACTCAGAAAGCTCTTGTTCTATTCCTATCAACTCAAGAAGATCGATGTTAAGATTGAAGTCAATTAAAATATCCAGATCACTTTTTTCAGTTTCTTCACCACGCGCATATGAGCCAAAAACGCCTAATAGTGTTGGCTGAAATCGCTGTGTAACGTTACGAATAATCGTTTCCTGTTGTGAAGTAATCATGATATAAATATAAACTATTTTATTTAGTAGTTCAATTATTTTAAATTTGAGTCTGCATAAAATCAAGATAAAATAGTATTTAAATGCTTTTAGAAAACAAACTATGCTCATCTATTTAGACTTCGACGGAACAGTGGTGGAACACGCCTACCCTGAAATTGGCGCAGATAATCCCAATGCTTTAAAGGTCATTCGACGTTTACAAGACGCTGGCCATTCTATTATTTTGAATACCTATCGCGCGGATTTAAACGACGGTTCATTGCAAGAAGCACTTAACTATTTGCATCATCCTGGTAGAAATTTATTGGCTATTAGTGAACACACTCCTTTAAAAATCAATCCACCCAATTGGAACTGGGATCAAGCTGTGCAAGACAACACACTTTTTATTGATGATGTTTCTTCCGGAACACCCATGATTCCCAACAAACAACTTCCCTTCGGACAACAAGTCGATTGGAAAACATTGGAAAGTTGGTTTGAAGAGAAGGGGGTGATTTGAACTAAAATTTAAGGATATACATCATTTAAAACTGTCCACAGTTGCAACTATTTGATTATAAAATATTCTTGAACTGGAATACTGTTTTTTTTTGGCTCGAACTAATGAAAATGTATACAATCAAGCTTTTCTATTAATTCAATTGATTATCTACAAATTTGTTGTCAGCACCATTTTTGAATAACCAAATTGAGGTTCTGCTATTGGTTCAACTCCTCCTGAACCGATATTATAAAGATTGAATAAACCTGAAACACTATTTTTTTTTGAAACTTCACTTTTGTATCTATTCATCATAAAATGATTCCCCGTGGTTTCTTTCATTTCAAAAAAATGGAATTCGTTCTCATTTGTTCTGCTTGTTACTTCTTCAGTTTGCATCGGATAAATCTCATTTACAAGTTGGTTATAATCTGCTAAAGAATTAGTTTCAGATAAATAACGTGATGAGTATGA
>JBIIKG010000053.1:0-13958 GCA_044233275.1 Crocinitomicaceae bacterium
TACAAAATAAACAGCATATCCTCTGCATCCATTTCTTCAGCTGGACAAGCAGTCGATTCATTCAAAATGCATTCATGCCACCAAAAGTCACGCTCACTTGTCATAGACGGAGCCCAACCAAGACAATCGTAAACAATCACACTTTCAATCGAATCACACATTTCGAGTGCTTCATCAATTACTCTTTTAAGCGGAATTTGCTTTGCGCCTCTGTTTAAACCATCAGCTGTAATGATCATTTTTGCTTGAGCATCATTGACACGATCCGCTACGGCACTTGCAGAAAATCCAGCGAAAATGACCGAATGAATTGCACCAATTCGAGCACAGGCAAGAACAGCGATTGTTAATTCTGGAATCATTGGCATATAAATACATACACGGTCTCCTTTTACAATACCACGCGCTTTTAATGCATTTGCAAACTGACAAACTTTTAAATGAAGTTCCGAATAGGTGTAGGTGATATTTTTTTCTTTAGGGTCGTTTGGCTCCCAAATTAAAGCAACTTTATCTCCTCGTTCTGCTAAATGTCGATCGAGTGCGTTCTCCGTAATATTTAAAGTAGCTCCTTTAAACCATTCAATTTTGGGCTCGTCAAAATTCCACTCTAAAACTTGGTCCCATTTGCGTTTCCATTGAAAATTATCAGCAATTTCTGCCCAAAATCCTTCTGGATCTTGAACACTTTTTGCATATTTCTGTTGGTATTCTTCGAAGGATTTTATTTGTAAATTACTCATACCAAAAATGTTAGAAATGACCGAAATGCACGTTTTCTTTAAAATGGAGTTTCAAAAATTTCGTTTTGAAAATTCAACGATGAAATTACTGTTTTTTTCAGAAATAATTAGGTTTTTAACCATAGTTTATGGGAAGAGTTCAAGTTTTAATTCATGTTATTGATATGGGTTGTTTGAAGTGTCTTAACTTTGTGTTTCTATGAAAATAACAGTAATTGGATGTGGTTGGCTTGGCTTGCCTTTGAGTGAAAATTTAATTTTAAATGGATATTGTGTGTATGGTTCTACCACTTCATTTTCAAAATTAAATTCATTAGTATCGAAAGGGATTCATGCCTTTATTTATTCAGCAGAAAATGAATTTACGATAGATGATCGTGCGAAAGATTCAGAAATCGTCATTGTGAATTTTCCTCCTTCAAAATCGGATGATTATGCGAAGCAAGTAGAAGAATTGTTGAATCAATTTTCTGAAAACACCAAAGTGATTTTTACAAGTTCCACTAGCGTGTATGAAGAAGTCGATGCAATTGTTGATGAAAAGGGAAGAGTCAATGAAAATCATCCAGTTCGTTTAGCGGAAAAAGTTGTGCTAAGCAGCAATCGACATTATTGTATTTTAAGACTTTCTGGATTAATTGGCGCTGGCAGACATCCAATTCATTTTTTGCAAGGAAGAGAAAACTTAAACGGAGGAAATGTGCCGGTAAACTTAGTTCATTTGAAAGATGTAATTGAAGCTATTGGAGCGATAATAACAAGAAATAAATGGTCTTGTATTTATAATGTTTCTTATCCGAGTCATCCTACCAAAAAGGTTTATTATCCTATGATGGCAGAGCTTTTCGGATTGAAAGCACCAATTTATATGGAGGACAATACGAAAGGTAAAGAAATTGATGGAAATCTTCTTACCATTCAACTTGATTTTGGCTACGCAAATCCTATTGATTCAGCTATTTAGCATAAATTTAACAGTAAAAGACAACATTCTCTTTAAATTTGCGTCTAATTAGTCAATGAAGTATTTTTTACTCTCCATATTAGTGTCAATCAACTTGTCTCTTTTTGCGTCACACATTGTGGGCGGAGACATCTATTATGATTACTTGGGTAACAATCAATACCGTTTTTATATTACCGTTTACAGAGATTGCAACTCTACAGGAGCAGCATTTGATGACCCATTATCCCTAGCAGTTTATAATACTATGCCTTCTGGTCAACAAGCTTTTGTGCAAGAGGTTTTTGTACCGTTTCCTGGAAGTGTGAATTTGCCGATTATATTCAATAATCCGTGCGTTGTTCCACCTACAAATATCTGTGTTGAGCGAGCAATATATATAACGGTGTTGACTTTGCCACCAACTTCAGGTGGATATACTGTTGCTTACCAGCGCTGTTGCCGAGGACCGAACATTACGAATTTGGTAAATCCGGATGATACAGGGCTAACACTAGCAGCAACAATACCCGGAAACGCTGCAACATATTGGCAAAATAGCAGTCCACGTTTTACCAACTATCCTCCCTTGTTATTATGTAACAATGATGATTTGGTATTTGATCATTCAGCGACTGATCCTGACGGCGATCAATTGGTTTATTCTTTAGTAACTCCAAGTGCTGGCGCATCTGGTTTAAATCCTGCTCCTAGTCCTTCACCACCACCTCCTTATTTTCCGGTATCATGGGCAGGAGGATTTTCAGCTGCAAATCCGTTGGGCCCTGGTGCAACGATTAGCATAGATCCAACAACCGGTGTTTTGACCGCATCACCTAATATGTTGGGATTATTTGTAGTTGGGGTGCGCGTGCAAGAATATAGAAATGGAGTACTTATCGGTCAAACGGTGCGTGATTTCCTTTTCAAAGTTTTTAACTGCAACATTACGATGCAAGCTATTTTACCCGCGCAAGAAGACTTACCATCTTTTATCTCGTACTGTCAAGGATTAACCGTTCAGTTTCAAAATAATTCCTACGGAGGCACTAACTATGCATGGGATTTTGGTGTTCCGGGAATCACAACTGATGTGAGTACTACTTTCGCACCAACATACACTTATCCAGCACCTGGAAATTACCAAGCTATGCTCATCGTCAACCCAGGATGGTCGTGCACGGATACGGCCTACATGGATATTTTTGTAAATAATCAGTTTGATGTTTCTTTTACGTCAAACGATTCGCTATGTATTCTCAATAATAGTTTTGATTTTGTTGGTTCTACGAATGGTCCAGCTAATTCCAATTTCACGTGGGAGTTTGGTCCGAATGCTTCTGTACAAACTGCAACATCATTGAACGTAAATAATGTTTCATTTACATCATCAGGTTATGTTCCAATTACTTTGAGTGGTGTGTATGGTCAGTGCAATGCAACCTTTACCGATTCTATTTACATTTTCCCAGAACCAATTGCAGCAATTGAATTACCTGTTGGTTTTGAATGTGAAGGGTTGACATTGACTTTTGGCAATAATTCTACAGAAACAACCAATTATGCATGGGATTTTGGTGTGCCGGCCACAACGACAGATGTGAGTACTGATTTTGAACCAACGTTTGATTTTCCAGCGGGTGGGACATACACTATTCGCCTAATTGCGGGTTCGTCAGCTAGTTGTTATGACACTACTTATGAGCAAGTGACCGTTAATGAGTTACTTACAGTGTCATTTACGCATACGGATTCATTGTGTGTTACAAACAATAGTTATGATTTTGATGGTACGGTAACAGGACCAGCTTCTGTACAGTATTTATGGAATTTCGGACCGAATGCTACACCTTCTTCGGCATCCACCTTGGATGTTACTAATATTGTATATGGAACGCACGGTTTATTCCCAGTTTCATTGACAGTTTCATTTGATAATTGCAGTGAAACAGCCACTTCCAATGTGTTTGTCTTCAGAGAGCCAACAATTGACTTTAGGGTTGAACCAGGACCTAGATGCGCACCAGCTTTGGTAGATTTTACGGATTTAAGTGTTGCAGATTCCCCTATTAATTATTTGTGGAATTTTGGAGATGGCGGCACATCGACGCAGGAGAATCCTAGTCATTTATACACTGCACCCGGTAGTTATACCGTGACTTTATCCATTACAACAGATGAAGGATGTGAAAGTGCATTAAGTCTAATTCAGCAAGATGCTGTGATTATTCATCCATCGCCAATTTCTGATTTTAAAGTGAATCCAGAACAAACGGATATTTGTCATGCAGAGGTTCAATTCACTGATTTGTCGCAAGGAGCAACTTCTATTTTTTATTGGTTTGACGACACAACATATTTTGCTTACGAGGCTAATATTGTGCACAATTATACAACGAGCGGATGGCATAGACCAATGCAAATAGCTACAAATGAATTTGGCTGCAAAGACACAAGCTACCAAGAATTGTATATTGAACCATTTGTTATCTTCATTCCAAATACGTTTACACCTGATGCTGATGAATTCAATGGTGATTTTAACGCCAAATTTGCCTTAGAGGTATTAGAATGGGAATTTAAAATCTATGATCGTTGGGGAGAATTGGTTTTTGCTACTACTGATCCAGAAGATGCATGGGACGGTGTATACTTAAGTCAGTTTGGATTAGTTCAAAATGGCACCTATGCCTACGTGTTGCGTTATGTCTCGTGCGAATTTCCTGATGGCTGGCAAATGATAACGGGCCATGTAAATGTAGTGCGTTAAGTTTGTAATAATTTAACAACTCCCTCGTTTAATAGGAGATATCTTTACAAAAAATTTCAAGATGAAAATTATAGGATTAACATTAGTGACGATTATATTTGCTGCAAGTTGCAAAAAGCAAACGATTAACAAAATTGAAAATTCAATTGTTGAAGGCGAATGGAAAGTTTCGCTTTATGAGGATGATGGAAACAATGAAACAAGTGATTATACTGATTACCGATTTAAGTTTAATACAGATGGTTCTGTGACCGTTCAACCAGGAATGTTGACAGTTATTTACACGGGTACTTGGAAAACAGAAAAGGACAGCGACCACGTTGATTTTATTTTGAATTTTGCTACACCCTCAAATTTAGAGGATTTGAATGACGATTGGGAAGTCTTAAGTGAGTCAAAAACAAAATTGGAGTTAGAAGACGTAAGTGGAGGAGATGGTTCAATCGATAAATTGACTTTCGAGAAAATCTAATCCTTCTTATGATATTAAGTAAAGGAGAATCGATAGGTTCTCCTTTTTTGTTTTAGGATATTTCGGCTTGATAATTGCTTTGCGAAACGAAATTACTACCAATGAAAATGATTTTTAGAAATTCGTATTTACACCTTGTTTTACTTCTTGTTATAATGGTCTTGTGCGCTTGCAGCCAAGAAAAAGAATCACCTAACAAAGAATCAGTAAAGCAAGCACAAAAAAAAGAAACGATTAAGCAAGAAACACCTGTTGCCGATACTAAAATCAACGATGACACAACAGCAAAAATAAAGCGTGAGAAACCGGTCCCTATTGTAAGAATACCAGTTGAGCCAGAACCATGGCCTTATCCAGAGCCTGAACCTTATCCAGAACCTTATCCCTTTCCGGAGCCTCCGGTATTACCAGAACCCAAACAATTACAGGAGCCAAAGCAAGAAGAAATATTAGATATTGCAGAAGTTCAACCTGAATTTCCGGGAGGTACAGAAGCCTTAATGAAATTTATTCAAGTCAATATAAAGTATCCTGAAATGGAGAAAGAACTTGGTATTGAAGGAAAGGTTTATGTTGGTTTCGTAGTGATGAAAACCGGCGAAATAACCAATATAAAAATCATGAGAGGAATAAAAGACGCTCCTAATTTTGATAAAGAAGCTATACGAATAGTTAAATTGATGCCTCTGTGGATCCCTGGAATGAATAACGGGCAAAAGGTAAATGTTAGGACGATTGTTCCAATCCGATTCAGTTTAGATTGATCTCTAATCTTTAAGGGAGTTCAAATGCATTTGATACACCATTCCATCTGATAATCCAATCTTTGGAACCATGATTTCAGTGCATTTTAATTCATTTAAAATGTATAGGTAAATATCTAAAGCAGGTACAATAACATCAGCTCTATCTGGTTTCAATTGAAAGGAATCTACACGCTGAGCGACAGTTAATTCACCTAATTTTTTACGCAATTTGCGCATGCCTTCAAAATTTAACGGTTCCTCTTGTCCAGCTCCTAAAATTTTGTGAACTTTATTGATGTTTCCGCCAGTTCCGAATAATTGATGAGGTGAATTTAGATCGACATGCTCTTTAATCCACTCATGTATATCTTTCCAAATATCTTCAGAAACTTTTTCTTTTAATAAACGAATTGTTCCGATTTCAAACGATTTGGAAGCAATACGTTCACCACCTTCAAATACTGAGACTTCAGTAGAACCACCGCCAACATCAATTACAATGAAAGCCTTTGTTTTGTCAAAATCTAATAAAAAGAAGGTGCCAAAAATAAGAGCAGCTTCTTCTTCACCAGAAATCACTTCGATTTCAACACCGGTTTCCTCTTGAATTTTTTCGATTATTTTCTTTGAGTTTTCTGCCTCTCGCATTGCAGAAGTTGCAACAGCACGCAATTGTTTTACATCAAAAATTTCAGCAATCAGTTTGAAGGCTTGGATTGTTTTGACGAAATTTTCGGCTTTTTTCTTAGAAATCTTACCGTTCTCGAATACTTCTTCACCTAAACGCAAGGGAACTCGCGTATATGAAATCTTCTTAACGAAAGAATGTTGTCCTTCCTTTTCAACTTCACCAACCAATAATCTAGCAGCATTTGTCCCTATATCTATCGCACCAAATTTCATCTTACTCTTAATCCTTATTTATTATTCCTTTCTCCTTACATTTATTTCTTTCTGAAGAAAATCTTTATCGGTACACCAATGAAATCGAATTTTTCTCTCAAACGATTTTCCAGGAAGCGCTTGTAAGAATCTGGAATGTACTGTGGTAAATTACAGAAGAATGCAAAAGCAGGTGAGTGGGTAGGAAGTTGTTGCACATACTTGATGCGAATGTATTTCCCCTTCAACGCTGGAGGAGGAGTCGCTTGGATAATTTCAAGCATCACATCATTCAATTGAGAAGTCGAAATCTTCTTCGTTCTATTTTCATGAACAAGCATTGTAGCTTCCAAAGCCTTATGAATACGTTGTTTTGAAATGGTGGATGTAAAAATAATCGGAACATCATTGAAGGGTGCTAACTGATTTCGTAAGTCTTCTTCAAACTTATTCATCGTGTTTTGATCCTTCTCAACTAAATCCCACTTATTCACCAAAACAACAACTCCTTTGGAGTTTTTTTCAATCATGTAATAGATGTGCAAATCTTGTTTTTGAAGTCCTTCTGCAGCATCAATCATGAAGATACATACATCTGCGTTTTCAATCGTTCGCACTGAACGTAAAACAGAGTAGTATTCTATATCTTCAGTTACTTTCGCTTTTTTACGAATCCCAGCTGTATCAATTAACAAGAAGTCAAATCCAAATCCTTTGTAACGCGTGTTGATTGAATCTCTTGTTGTTCCAGAAATGTCAGTAACTATGTTTCTTTCTTCGTTGGTAAGTGCATTCACAAGTGAAGATTTACCTACGTTTGGTCGACCAACAATGGCAATTTTCGGTAAATCGTCGCGCTCATTTACGGAGTCATCATCTTTATCGAAATATTTAACGATTTCATCCAACAATTCACCTGTACCACTTCCGTTTGCTGCGGAAACATCGAAAACATCCCCTAATCCTAAAGCATAGAACTCAGATGACAAACCAACGCGATCGGTGTTATCAACCTTATTTGCTACGATTAAAACAGGCTTTTTTGACTTGCGCAAAAGTGCTGCAACTTTCTCATCCAAATCGATGATACCTGTCATTACATCAACCATAAATATAATCACGGTTGCTTCATCAACAGCAATTTCAACTTGCTTGCGGATTTCTCCTTCAAAAATATCTTCTGAACCTTTTATGTAGCCTCCAGTATCAATCACTGAAAACTGAGCACCATTCCATTCCCCTCTTCCGTAAATTCGGTCACGTGTAACACCACTAATTTCTTTAACAATCGCATCACGCGATTCAGTAAATCGATTGAATAATGTTGATTTACCAACATTCGGACGACCTACAATTGCAACTATATTTCCCATATTATTTTTAGAATCGAGAATCGAGAGCTGAGAACCGAGATTGTTTCCGGTGCAGTCTCTATTTTTAATCAATAATTTTTAAAATGAATTGTAATCTGATTTATTAGAAGCTAAGCTTCTCACAGCGAAGCGTTCTCTGCTCTCAGTTCTACAATCTATTCTTAATATCCGTATTTCTTTAATTTATTATCAGTCGAACGCCAGTCCTTATCCACTTTCACAAATGTTTCTAAAAACACACGTTGATCGATGAATTTTTCAATTTCTTTTCTGGCTTCTTTACCAATTTTCTTGAGCATTTCGCCACCCTTGCCAATTACGATTCCTTTTTGAGAATCACGTTCAACTATAATGAGAGCACGAATGCGTGTCAATCCTATTTCTTCTTTGTATTCTTCAATCTCTACCTGACAACTGTAAGGAATTTCCTTTTCACAAAACAAGAAGATTTTTTCTCGAATGATTTCCGAAACGAAAAAACGCATCGGACGATCTGAGAGTTCCTCTTTGTCATAGTATGCCGGACTTTCTGGAGTCAATTCAAGGATTTTGTCCCAAATCTTTTCCAAATTAAATTGGTGTAAAGCAGAGACGGGGTAAATCAGTGCATTGGGCAATTTCTCTTGCCAAAAAGCGATGCGCTCAACAACTCTGGCTTGATCACTTAAATCAATTTTGTTGATCAAACAAATTACTGGAACCTTGAGTTTTTGAATTTTCTCTAGGGTTTCCTTGTGATTCATATCATTCTCCTTCGTATCGGTGATAAAAATCAGAATATCAGCATCTTTTAATGAAGCATTTACATACTCCATCATTGTTTCGTGTAATTTATACGCTGCATTCACAACTCCCGGTGTATCTGAAAATACAATTTGATAATCATCTGTATTTACGATTCCTAGGATTCTATGGCGTGTTGTCTGTGCTTTTGACGTAACAATCGACAATTTTTCACCCATAAGACTATTCATCAGGGTGGATTTACCCACGTTGGGACTCCCAACAATATTTACAAATCCTGATTTATGTGCCATTAACCTTTAAATTAGGGTGCAAAGAAACGAAAATTAAAGGGGCTTCGCAAACTTAAGGAGTCTATATTGGCGCTTTAGTTAATTCGCGGCTAGATTATTTACCGTTATTTTTAGAGGTGAACGGATTTTATTTTTCTTATTGAACCACTAATTTTTGAGTCACAAATTCATTGTTGATGGTGAAATGAAAAATCAATTGATCTCCTGCTTTTTGCTTGCGGAATTTGTACGTTTTACTATGTTTACCTGCTGTCAATTTCTTGATTTTTTTTGATGAAATCACTTTTTCAGTTGAATTCATAATTTGGAATGAGGCCATGCCACTATCTTTAGCCGTAAACATAATTGTAATTCTCTTGTCAATTGGATCTGGAACAACCTGAAGTTGAATACCGTTAACACTTTGTGGATTGAGCGTTTCTTTTAGTTGAGTCGCTTTTTTCAAGTATACGGGATAAATCATTTGTGAAGCCTTACTCTCAACTCCAGTATTCGCCCAAAAAATATTAGCTGCGGAGCTATTGATTCCCCCAAAAATATAACCCAAGAGAACTTTATCGTCCGACAGTGAGTTCATTTTTATCACACCATTCGCGTACATTTCAATCGATGGATTGGGTATAAATTCGGATGCTGCACCTAGATAGCCAGGCATTTTCAATGTTGTAAGGTATTCCGCTAAATTTCCATTTTTATCGCGCACAACGTGTGTGACATTCTTTGTAAAAGGCACATCGTTGTCACCAACCAATACGCCTAAACTATCGTAATAATGTGCAATTCCACCGAAGAAAAAGTAGTGCATATTGTTGTTCAGTGAATCGTTTAATGCTGTTGAAGCGCAGTGGTAATGGTTATAATATTGAGCAAACGTTTCTTTTTCAGTGATTCCTTCATCTGTGATATTCACTGTAGATAAATACGGTAAATTGATGTCGTATTGAAATACGCCCGAAAATGCCATTAATTCTTCTTTATTGGTTTGAGCTGCTATTGTGGGAAGAACATTAAAATCTCTTCGATGCAATAAGGTGTCATTTTTGAAAGATGGATAATGCACTATTTTCAATCCTTGATGTGTTTCTTTTATGACAAATCGCCGCACCGAATTGGAATAGGTTTGTTCAAAAGTGGGGTTGTTCATTGGATTGTATTTACCGTCGAAGCGATGTCCACCAACCAAGTAGTAAATATTATCAAGGAGACAAAGCTTTCCGCCAGTAAGAGCCAATTGTTGATCTTCTACTTGTTGTATATGATTCGAAAAAGATTCATTATTTATAACAGCATTGATCACTTCCTCAACAGAAACAAGGGTGATATATGGAAAAGTTATATGATCAACTTTTCGAGTACTGTAACCATATCCACCGACTAAAACCAGTTGATTTCCCTTTTGAAAGAACTCCATATTCGTCGAACTCAGTTGTTCTTGAAGCGAAGAATCCAAATCAGTTAGCTTTGCTGTCCATTTCTTTTTTTGAATAGGATCGACCACCCAAAGTTGGTTGTTGTGACCATCAAGATCAAATGTTGCCCATGGTTGACGTCGATGCAAGCCATCTAAGCGTCCACCAATTACTAACCATTTACCATTTGATTGTCCAACAGCATACGATTGCAATCCACCTAACTCAGGTATGACAACAGAGTCTAATTCTAATTCATAAGGAAAAGAGGTTTGTGAGCTTGCGTTCGCAAGGAACATAGCTAGTAAAATGACAAGTGCAAATCGCATAATCTCGGTTTTAACAGAATACAAATTAAGTGCGAAGTTAAGCGTAAAAAAATGATGTTTATCATGTTTCAGCTATATCTGGAATTTCACATTCTTCCGAATCTTGTCGTGAAAAAACTGACCTTTTATACTTGTAGATAGGATGTCTGAAATTTCTCACCGAAAGAATTTCAAAAGATGATGTTCAAAGTTTAATGGAGTTAGTATCTGTTTTGCTAATAAATTACTCATCTGAGGAGATGATTTTGGTAATGTTTTAATAGTAATGTCAAGAGGAATTTTATCTTTTTCATTCGTTTTAGATTCTTCTTTTGAAAAATTCTGACAAACAACTCTGTATTGAGTGTATTCAATATATTATAAATATTCAGAGAAAACTTGCCGTTCTCTATCAACTCAATGTGCTGTTTATATTTGTCGCACTTTCTAGCTAGTAAGATAATACTTGATTTTTTGACCGATTTTGTATTATAATTGCTATTTGGAAGGTTCTCGGCATCAAATTTCATTAAGACACGAAATTCTACTTTTAGCCAAAAAAGTTTCGTTATAACAAAATATGACGAAATCAGAATATTATTACTTTTGAAAGTAATAATCACTATCTATGTATTTCAATTAATTAAGAAAATAAATTGTCATGAAATTTTTAAAGTCAAGTCAAGTATTTAAGCGCTTTTATATGTTAACCTCAATTATACTTTTGTTGAATTCATGCAGTCAGTCTTCATCAAATGAAAACCAAGGTCAACCTGCATCGGGAGAATCACAAAGTCAAACTCTACTTTCAGGTTCTGTTATTAAAAGTGAGATAACGGGAGTTTACGCACTTTTTGAGGTTTCTTTGCCTTCAGATGGAGAATGGTCAAGTGAACAGGATTACAATAGCGAGTTAGAGTATAAGTATGAATATGAGGAAGTCAAAGAGAACAAAGAACTTTTTTATTGTTATGATACTCAAAAACTGATAAAATTGGAAATTCTAGGGTATGTCAAGGATGCAACTGTTGAGTTTACGTCAGTTTCAAATGAAAAAAATATCCTATTGAAGAATGGCGTAATAAATGGACTTTTCGTTATTGCTCCGAGTTCAACGCTAAGCTATTTAAATGGTGGTGAAATAACTGTTAAATCAGGAAACAAAATATTGAGAACAATACGGATTCTTTATGAGGGTTGTCTGTAAACGTTTGAATCGTTTAGTGAGCATCCCCAAAAGCTGAAACGTTAAAAAGTAGAGTTCGTATTAAAACAACTAATTCAAAGTAATGAAAATATTTTTATTTCTATCAATTTTATTTTCTCAGTTAATTACCTATTCACAAAATATTAAACCCAAATGTCTTGAGGGAAATTGTAAAAATAAAATTGGTACTTATCTGTATTCAGATAGCAGTATTTATGTTGGTTCGTTCAGTGATAAGTTAAGGAATGGTCAAGGTAAAATAACATATAAATCGGGAGCAACTTACGAAGGTGGGTGGGTTAATGATAAGCGTCAAGGACAAGGTGTTTTTATTGATTCATTGAAGAATAAATATGAAGGCTCATGGATCGAAGGTAAGGAAAATGGTATTGGAAAATATACCGATGCTAAAGGAAATGTTTACGAAGGAACTTGGACAAACGGTGCGTTGAAAGGTAATATAACCTTGAGATACAAAAACAAAAATCTTTATCAAGGTGAATATGATAATGGTATTCGAGGTAAAGGTAAATTCACCTATGCTGACGGTTCAGTTTACAATGGAAATTTTGCTAAAAACAAACGGTCGGGGTATGGTGAGTTGATATATCATTTTGGATTAACCTATAAAGGCAACTGGGTTTCGAATGAGATTGAAGGTCAGGGTGATTTTTTCGAAACTAAGTCACAAAATAAAGTAGCTTCAGGTTCATGGAAAACAGAAAAATCAGATGCAGGACATCTCATTTATATGAGTGATAATGGTTTTATGGTCTGTTACTACAAAAATAAGGATTTGTACTATGGGCAAGTAAGCAAAGGTTTGCCTAGTGGCAATGGAATGATGGTTTACTCAAATGGTGATGTTTACGAAGGAATTTATACAGCTGGGCAATACAATGGCTATGGACATTTATTGTATAATGATAAAAGTGAGTACAAAGGTGAATGGAAAAATGGTATAAGAGATGGATTAGGAACATTTGTTAAAATAGATAAAAGCGAGGAAAAGGGGTATTGGGAAAAGGGTAAGTATATAGGTGTTAAAAAACCGAACCTTACTGTATCTTCTGATGTACTTGAATCAAGTGGGATGAATAAACTCTACAATATTATTCCAACTAATGCAAAAATATTTTCGCTGCGCTATAGTCCATACATATCATATTTTGGTGATTGTTATGGCTTTATTAATGAATATGATTTAACTACTCGAAAACAATCTACGCTTCGAAGAAGAATAAGTGAAGATAATACAAATACGACTTGTGAAGAGAGTATATATGCATATCACAACAATACATTGCTTAACCAAACGAATATATTGTTTCAAAAGCAAACAGAAGATAATATAATTATTTCAGAAAAAATCTTTAACAAATCAAACGGCTCATTTACCGATAAACAATGGTCATTAAAAAACTCTTTTGAAATTTTAGAGGGTGGTAATATTGCAACTTATACAATACGCAGATATCAAATTGGAAATGGGTTTGGCATTATCTTAGCAAAACATTCACTTGATAATTTAGGTTTTTTATTCATACATGATTATTTGAATAATAGGTATATAAAAATTGATTTATCTGGAACATTTAAAATGTATAAGCACAATGGTGAATTCACATATGAATTTATTGAGAATGGAAAAAAAATATCACTGCCTTTGGCTTCAACACCATATCTCGCAACTCAAAATGATAAATACTATTATGTTTTTCTTGAGGGGAATAGTCACATCGTCCCTGTAAGAATTAATAAAACTAATAATCAATTAACCGTGATGCATGAATTTATTTTAAATATGGGTTCAAGCAATCAGATACCAAATACAAATATTTATGAAAGGAATCATGGCTTATTCTTTCTCCCTTATACTCAGGGTTTTGCTCATCATTACTATTTAAAAACCGAGAAAACAAATTGGCAGGAATATCTCAAAATAGATATTTATGATAAAGATTTTAATAAAGTAAACACGATCGATGTTGAAACTGATAAAAATATCAAATGGATTTATGAGAAAGATAACTACCTAGTTATAGGAGGTTTTACATTAAAATCTGGT
>JBIIKG010000054.1:0-13935 GCA_044233275.1 Crocinitomicaceae bacterium
ACGATTTGTGACTCCGTAAATTTTGAATTTTTCATACAATTTTTGCTTTACGGACTCTATTTCAAAACGTTTCAGTTTTTGGGGAAGCTTACCCCTTTAATAGGGACTAGTTACTAGATACTTGAGACTAGAGGAAGTATTGCACGAATATTGGATTAAGTCTCTAGTTTCAAACCCCTAACTTCTAGACATCACCGTTGTCTAATTGCGCCTTTTTCGCCAGGTTTTAAATCAAAAATCCAAGTATAGTAACCGATAAAATGTGAATCAAAAAAGCCTTTTCGCTTGTAAAATTGATTCGGAATGTATGAGCGATAAAATTCGCCTAAGCCACCAACGGCGGTTTGTGGTGCAATTCCATCTTGTAAACAAGGTGCATCTTTACTCTTTTTACTCAATCGACTCCCATACTGCCAAACTTCTTTCCATTCGTCTCGTTTTACAGTTCCTTGACCTGCGTTTTCAGGTGCGATAATGTAAAATCCTCCAAAATGAATTTTTCCCCGCAGTTCTTCTATCATTCCTAATGAATAGGCGTAACCCATACTGTGAGCGACAATATATAACGTATCATTCGATGATTTGTTGGGTATTTCATTACACATCATCATTAAATTTTGGGCAGCAATTCGACCATTCTCGCGTCGCATTTTAAAACCTTTCTTATTCGATTCATGAGGAAGCATGTCATAAGTGAGGACCTTTTTTGCCCCAAATATGCCTGTTGATTTCAGCTCTGTCATGATACATTTATGCTTCTTGGGATTTGAACAACGTTTTGGGTATTGTGCTGAAAGTGTGCTAAAATTCAACAAACTGCCGTGATTGGATGTCGATACAGAATGGTGACCGTCAGCATAATAAATTTCAGTTGGATTGATGCGCTCTTGAAAACGCTTATCCATTTGTTGCCAAGGTTGCCAATAATCGTAACGGTCGTAATTATAAATTAAGTTAGATGAATTAGGTAACTCCAGACCATTCTTTTTAATATCGGCAAAATTATCTTCAAATGAATGTCCAATGGAACTTGGACGATAACCATTCACAAACAGTAAGATTCGTTTTGCAGCGTCTTGAATTTCTAATTTGTCGCTCATTTCTATACCGAAATGATTATACGCTTTTTGTGTAACACTCGAATCGGGATGCGTCTGAAAATTAAATACCGTATAATGACTCTCTGCTTTTTGACGGTAAGCATGTTTATCTAGTATTAAACTATCGCTGTCTGCAACAAACTTACATTTGTCATATTCTCCCTTTTCATTAAGGTAGACATTAAAATAAAGTACCTTTTTACGTCGTTTAACATACCAATTAGATCCTCTTTTAAGCAGTATTTCAGACTTTATTTTTTCCTCTTCCTTATATTTTAAGTTCTTATTGTAAAGAATATTATCACTTACTTTCTTTAAACTATGTCCTTTGAAATCAGCGATTAATCCAGAAGTAACTTCATTCTTTCTTAGTCGATAAGAGATAAATTGAAATGCGATCGTAGTGCAAACAATAGCTGAAACTAGAAGTGTGTATTTAGTTAGCTTTCGCTTAAAAAAGCCAGGTTTAACTTCTTTTTTACGTCTTTTCCACCTTTGAACGAAGCGTATAGTAAAATAGGTCAGAAAAATTGATGAAAATGTAAGCACATGCCACCACGTAATAAAATAGCCCCGAAATTCAAAGATTATTTCAAACATTACATCTCTTATGTTTAAATGATATGAGACGTAATTCTTTTTGTATGGTCGATGAATTAAACTCAATGGATTCTCACCATTTAATTCTATAAAGCCATCTTTGTTTTCTTTCCAAAAATAATAAGCGACAATTCCGTTATTCGTAATTACCTCTTCGTCTCCGTCGTAAAATGAAAAAGTATTGGTTTGATGGCGCAGACTATACCATTGGTTTAAGGTCAATTCGTTACCACCTTTCTGATCCATTAAATTCATTGTTGTTCCGCGTTGTGGACCTTCATTTTCCCAAGAATATTCTAGTAATCCAATACCAACCGCAAGTTGTCGAGCAATAGAGGCATATGGAGATTTTCCTTTTTCATTGCGTACAAAAGCCATAGCTTTGTTTTTCACCATGTACCCACGAATCGAGGGATCTACAAATTCTGGAACCAAGAAAATATAATATGCATTCTTAGTTGCTTTAGGATTCGATTCAAAAAAAGCGTCACGCAAAGAACGCATTTGTTGCGTGTAGCGATCATGTTGCGAACTTGGGTTGACAAAGACAGTCGAGGGATCAAATAAAGTATCCTTGTATTTGTAGGATTTAATTATTTCAAAATCAATATTTGCCTGACTAAATACACTTTTTAAGTAATTCGTTAGCTTTTCATTATCTATCTTATTTTCAGTTAAATTAACCAATATAATTTTCTCTTGAATAGGAGTAAAGCGCTTGACGTTCAATTGTCCTACAAGTTTTTTATTGTATCGAACATGAATCTTATAATCCGCTTCGTATAGTGGGAGGAGTAAAGTAATTGTGCTGTCATTCAGTCTGAAATAAGAATTGAATTCAATACTATCGTTAATGAAAAACTTTAATTTACGTTGGTCAAAATTTGCAATATTCTGAATAAGAGCATTGACTTTGTCGCCCTCACGATCTCCAATGGATTTGTTTGAAGCATAGTAGTCAAGAACTCCATCAATTTTGATTTTCTCATATTGCAGTTTCCATTCTTCGGTTTTGTATGCGTCAAAACCAAATCGTTGCTCAGGATGTGCAGCAAAAACGACTAAAGGCCTTTTAATGGAAGTCTGGACAGTTTGTGCGCTAATTGAAAATGATTGAAGGAGCGCAACACAAAAAAACAAGAAGATTTGACTGCGAAAAAGCATACGCAAAGATAGAGAATAGGCATGAGATAAAAGGCATTAGAAATATTACCGATGTGAAAATCGAATGCCTAATGCCTATTTCCTTTCGCCTAAAGCCTAGTGGCAAGAGACAAGGAAATAATACAAAATCAAATACCAAACCTCTAACATCTAGCTTCTAGCTCTAGCTCTAACATCTAGTTCTATTTTCTAATTCTTTATTTCCTCAACGCGCTTTTGACGCTGCATTGGATTCTCGTTCATCTTTTTCTGCTGAAACAATTCGTAACGTGTAGGTTCTACGTTTGCTGGCCAACTGTTGTTGTTTAAATCAGTATCAGCTGTTTCTAAGAAAGGGTCTAAACGGAATGACTTTGCTTCTTTGTCCAATATCAACACTTTTGAAACTTTTTCTTCATACATTCTCCAAATTTCTGCAGGAATACGAAAAACTTGAGTTGTATTGTCAACAAAGGTTACTTCAATGATTAAAGGCATTACTAATCCACCTTTATTCGTGAAAGACAACTCATAAAACTGCTTGTTTGAATTCAATAATTTTTTATCTTCTGGATTTAATTTATTCATGAATTCCTCGTATTCCTTTTTATCCAAGGCATCTACCAAGAATACATCACGCTTTGCATAAAAATCATCGATTGTTGGATCAGCCTCGTTTACTGTTTGTTTGATTGCATCAACATCGCGAATCTCGCTAATCCCTTTATCTCTGTTTTCGTATTGTTCCTTTTTAATTGCTTTTTCAACTTCTGGATTCATAGTATTCATCTGAAACCATTTCACATTATCCATTGAAATATCAACATTATCAGCTCCATAGAACCAGCCTCTCCAAAACCAATCTAAATCTACTGCAGACGCATCTTCCATCGTACGGAAAAAATCAGCTGGTGTTGGATGCTTAAATTTCCAACGCTCACAATACATCTTAAAGGCGTAATCAAATAATTCACGTCCCATGATTGTTTCACGAAGAATATTTAATGCTGTCGCAGGTTTTCCGTACGCATTATTTCCGAATTGAAAAATTGATTCTGAATTGGTCATAATAGGCGAGATGTACTTTTTGTCACCACGCATGTAATCTGCAATCATGTGAGCAGGTCCACGACGAGATGGATATCCACGTTCCCATTCTTGTTCTGTCAAGTACTGCACAAACGTATTTAATCCTTCATCCATCCATGACCATTGGCGCTCATCTGAGTTTATAATCATTGGGAAGAAGTTGTGACCTACTTCATGAATAATAACACCCCACATTCCATATTTTGTATCTTCTGAGTACGTTCCATCTTCTTCAGGTCGTCCACCGTTGAAACAAATCATAGGATATTCCATCCCAATCCATTTAGAGTGAACGGAAATCGCCACTGGATAGGTATAATCAATCGTATATTTTGAATACGTTTTAATTGTGTGAGCGACCAATTTTGTTGAGTAGCGTTCCCATAAAGGATTTCCTTCTTTCGGATAGTAACTCATCGCCATGACATTGTTTGCACCAACTTTCACGTTCATTGCATCCCAAATAAATTTACGGGAAGAAGCAAAGGCAAAGTCACGGACATTTGTCGCTTTAAAGGTCCATGTTTTTGTACCTTTTTCTTTACTCTTTTCTTTTTGTTCTGCTTCCGCTTGGGTAACAATCATAACTGGACTGTCTGCTATCTTCGCTTGTTCAAAACGCTTCTTTTGTTCGGCAGTCAAAACGTTATTTGGGTTTTGAAGAACTCCTGTTGCTCCAATAATGTGATCACTTGGAACGGTGATTGATACTTCATAATCGCCAAATGGCAAGGTAAATTCACCTTTTCCTAAGAATTGTTTGTTTTGCCAACCTTCAACGTCATTGTATACACACATTCTTGGAAAGAATTGAGCAATCGTATATAAATGGTTGTCATCTTTTTCGAAATATTCGTATCCAGAACGTCCACCAACAGCCATTCGATCATTTATGTTATACCACCATTTTATTTTGAATGAAATACTTCCTTTTGGCATCAATGCATTGTCTAGGTTAATACGCATCATCGTTTTGTTAATGGCATAACTCATTTTTTGCCCTGATGTTGTGGTGATTGATTCGACTTTAAATCCACCATCGTAATGAAATAACTTTTTCTTTACATCACCAATTGATTTAAAGTCCTCCATTTTTTCAACTTCGATTAATTTCGAATCAGAATCAAGCGAATAAATGTTTTGGTCGAGCTGCAACCATAAATACTCTAATTTATCGGGTGAATTATTGGTGTAAGTAATTGTTTCTTCACCACTCAATACTTGGGTTTTATCATCGATACTAATAGCAATTTTGTAATCTGCTTTTTGCTGATAATAATCAGAACCAGGCGCTCCGCCAGCAGTTCTGTATCCGTTTGGTGTAGGTAGTTCTTGATCTAATTGAGCAAATTTACTTTGTGCGAATAGGAGAGAGGGTAAGCATGCTACAAGAGAGCAGAATAGTATTTTTTTCATAATTATTTTTCGTTGGAGAGAACTATTTCTTGGGTTTTCTTATTCTGTAAGAATTCATATGAACTCTTATTATTTCGGTAAATGAACGTTATTTTGTTTTGTTGCTCAAGAAATGATTCCATTAATAAATCAAAAGTCATTTCAAGTTTTGTTATTGAATTAGGCACTTCAGCAGAAAGGTGAAAATTGGTGACACCTGTCAACTGAACTTCTATTCCTTCCAAATTAAATTGGATTTCTTTTCCATTCACATTTAATTTAAATCCTTTGTTTAAATCAGCTTGAAAGATTGCGTATGCTTCTTCGTCATCAGCCAATTTAGCAATTTCTTGATTTAGAATTCCACGTTCACGTAAGCTGCGCTCATAATCATGAGTAGTAAGGGTGATCGTGGCTTCGATGCGTCCAGAAACTTCATTGTATTTCATTTCAGCGAATGCAAAAAAGTAGTCGTGTGCACTTAAAGAAGTGGTAACGAATAAAATACAGATGAACAATGCTTCTTTTAGTTTCATATCCCTAAACGAATTTAACAAAAATATGATTAAATGGTTCAAAGTCTTAAATTACAGAATTGTACTTTTGCACAAAAAAGAAAATGACTATTGGTATTGTAGGTTGCGGGAACCTTGGATTTTCCTTGTTGAATGGTATTCGGAAAAACAGTAAGACAACAACAGTTTATGCTTCGAAAAGAGATGTTAGTGCGCTAACAGCCTTAAATCTCCCCAATACACATTTTACCATTTCTAACACTGAGCTAATTTCCAATAGCGATATAATTATAATTGCACTTAAGCCTTACAATGTCCTAGGATTTTTAAAAGAAAATGCGGAGTTATTTGATGCAAACAAGCATACAGTTGTTTCGGTTGCAAGTAGCATCAACTGTGATGAAATGTTAGAAGCGATAGGCAAGGAAATCGATATCTTCAGAGCAATGCCAAATACGGCTGCATCAGTCAACGAGTCAATTACAGCTATTTCAGAACGTACAGATACCTTGGAACGTCGAACTCAAGTCGATGAGTTGTTTTTAACTCTTGGAGAAACTGTTTTTATTGACGAAAAATTGATGGAATCAGCTACTATTCTTGGTGCTTGTGGAATTGCGTACGTACTACGATTCATGCGCGCAATGATTCAAGGAGGCATTGAAGTTGGCTTTGATGCGAAAACTGCCACAAAAATTGTGAGTCAAACCATTAAAGGTGCAGCAGAATTAATCATACAAAATGGGACACATCCCGAGGAAGAAATCGATAAAGTTACAACCCCAAAAGGTTGTACTATTGTAGGATTAAATGAAATGGAGCACAGTGGATTTAGTTCTGCCTTGATTAAAGGGATAGTGACTTCGTATGAGAAGATAGAGAGGAAATAGGCTTTAGGTATTAGAAACTAGGAACTAGAGACTAGAAAATGAGACCCTTGATAACCGAGTGTTCAGCCGAGGCTGAATGTATTGAGGTTAGAACTGGAGGTTAGAAATTAGAGCTAGAGGTTAGAGCTAGAGGTTAGAGCTAGAGGTTAGAGCTAGAGGTTAGAGCTAGAGGTTAGAGCTAGAGGTTAGAGCTAGAGGTTAGAGCTAGATGATAGATTTAGATTAATTAAGAGAAAATATGAAAACTACAGTAGAAATAAGCAATTATCCGTTGAATGCTGATTATGAGCCACCAATTTTGGATTTTATCAATCGATTAAAAGAGGTTGAGGGATTAAAAATTCAGGTGAATGCGACAAGCACGCATATTGGTGGGGATTACAATTTGGTCATGGAAACACTCCAACAAGAGATTCGCACTTCATTTGAACGCTATGGAAAAATGATCTTCGTGATGAAAGTTCTAAATGGTGATTTACTTTAAAAAACTTAAACCATAAAAAAAGTCCCGATTTGATTTCAAATCGGGAATTTTTTTTATCTATATCTCAAGCCTATGGCCTAACGCCTAGTTACTTTTTCTTATTCTTCATCGCTTCTTGCTGCGCTTTTTGCATTTGCTCTAGACGCTCTTGAAACTTCGATTTCTTTTTTTCTTTACCGCCATTAGCTGCTGCTGTTGTTTTGCGGTTTGCCATTTTCAATTTCAACTTCTCCTCATCCACAAAGAATTTCTTAATTGCTAACATCATTAAGATGGAAATTAGTGTTGAAATAAAGTAGTAGTATGATAAACCTGAAGAGTAGTTATTAAAGAAGAATATCATCATGATTGGGAAAATGTACATAATCACTTTCATGTTCGGCATTCCAGGCTGTTGCGGTTGTTGCATGTTACCACTATTCATTACAGTGTAAACCAATGTCGTTCCAGCCATTAATAATGTAAACAATGAAACGTGATCACCATAAGGCCAAATATTCACACCAAAATTCCAAATTGAATCGTAAGAAGATAAATCTTCAGCCCATAGGAATGATTTCTGACGCAATTCGAATGCTGACGGGAAGAAACGGAAGACAGCCAGTAAAATTGGCATTTGAATTAACATTGGAACACAACCAGCTAGCGGACTAGCACCTGACTCTCGGTACAAGGTCATCATTTCCATTTGTTTCTTCATTGCATCCGCTTTGTCTGGATATTTTACGCCTAATTCATCAACTTGAGGCTTTAAAATCCTCATTTTTGCTGAAGAAACGTACATTTTCCATTGGATTGGCATCAAAACCAATTTCAAAATCAAGGTAAGGAACAATATTGCCCAACCAAGTCCGATACCGTTGTTCACTAAGAAGGTAAATACAGGCTGTACAGCATATAAGTTTATCCAACGGAATAATCCCCAACCAAAGTTCAATATATCATCGTAATTGCTGTCATACGATTTTAAGGTTTCGTAATCATTTGGTCCAAAGAACCAATTCATATTTACAGTTGCATTTCCAGCATCGCTTAAATTCAAGTTCAATTTAGATGAGAAATCCTTTAAGTGTGACCATTCTCTTTCGTGACCTTCGGCGTAATTGCGAACCTTGAATGCAGTTCCTTCTTTTGCGAAACCATTTTCAGGTTTCAAAATAGAGGAGAAGTAACTTTGTTTGTAGGCCACCCAATCCACTTTTTCGTCAGCAGCAGCGTCATCATCTGACATTTCACTCAAATAGTCCAAACCAGCTTCGCTGTAGTTCATGCAAACCGTCGAAACACGACGTTGTTCGCTAAATAAACGTTCGGATTTCTTGAAGGCAACATCCCAGTTAAGTGTTACATTTTTTGCATTTACCTCTTTACTGAATCCTTCAATGTGTACGTTGTAATCTAAATCAAAAGCATCTTTCTTTAATTTGTATGACTGCTCAACGATTTTTCCATCTCCTAAATCTAATTTAAAAGTGATTCGATCAGCCGTTTGTTTTTTTACATCAAAAATATAAGAACCAGTGCGAACGGTTTTACCATTCATTGGAATAATTAACTGATTTACGGCATCTCCATCTGCAAACAACAATAACTTGTCATTTGTATTGGCTGAATCAACGTAATCTTTATAAGATTTAAATCCTTTCAAGTAAACAGCAGCAACTTTTCCACCTTTTGTAGAAAAATCAATTATTAATTTTTCGTTCTCAAGACGAATTAATTCACCTTTTTGTTGTGATGATGCTTCAGCTTGTTTTTTATCGATTTTAACTGGAACGATTATTTCCTTTTTTGTTAAAGTATCAATGTAAACCAATCCTTTGTCAGTAATGACTTGTTCACCTTTTTTATCCAATTTTGGAACTAGATTAGAAGCAACAGCAGCTGATTTTACAGCTTCTTCCTTTTCTTTAGCAGCATCTTTTTCCTCTTCCGCTTTCTCTTTCTTATCAGCTTCCTTTTGCATTGCCAACTCTTTTTGTTGCTTTGCTTGATCTTCTGCTGATGGTTGATTAAATATTGTAAATACGGAAAGTATTGATCCCATTAATACCAATCCAATGATGGTGTTTCTATCCATTTTAGTTTATTTCTTTTTGTTTTTAATTGCTGCTTCAATGAAAGCAACGAATAATGGGTGAGGGTTAGCAACTGTACTTTTGTATTCCGGGTGGAATTGCGCTCCAACAAACCAAGGGTGATTATCAATTTCTACCACTTCAACCAATCCAGTTTCTGGATTTTTACCTGTAGAAATCATTCCTGCTTTTTCAAAAGCTGCTAAATATTCATTATTAAATTCAAAACGATGACGGTGACGCTCGCTTATTAAGTCCGTATTGTATGCAATTGCTGCTTTAGAACCCGGTTTTAATTGACATTTGTATGCTCCTAAACGCATTGTTCCACCCATATTAGAAATCGATTTTTGCTCTTCCATCATACTAATGACTGGATATTTCGAGTCTTCCGCAATTTCGGTTGTATGTGCATCTTCGTACCCAAGGACGTGACGTGCAAATTCAATTACAGCACACTGCATTCCTAAACAAATGCCGAAGAAAGGCACTTTGTTTTCACGTGCATAACGAACTGATTCAATCTTTCCTGAAATTCCACGTGAACCAAAACCTGGTGCAACTAAAATTCCATCCAAATCTTTTAATTCTTCTTTGATATTTGCTGCGGTTAATTTTTCAGAATGAATCCATTTCACATTTACACGTGCTTCATTTGCAACACCTGCATGAATAAATGATTCACTGATTGATTTGTAGGCATCCTTCAATTCAACATATTTTCCGACCAATCCAATATTTACTTCTTTTGTTGGGTGCTTCAAACGTGTTAGGAAATTTTTCCAATTATCTAAGTTTGGTGTTGATTTAGAAGGTAAACCTAATTTTTCAAGAACAACCTTATCTAATTCTTCTGCTTGCATTAATAATGGCACGTCGTAAATTGTTTCCGCATCACGTGATTCAATTACTGCGTTCATGCTAACGTTGCAAAACTTAGCAATTTTCTTACGCAACGTTAAATCCAATTCATGTTCAGTTCTACAACATAGAATATCTGGTTGTACACCTAATTCTAATAATTGCTTCACTGAATGTTGCGTTGGTTTTGTTTTTAATTCACCAGCTGCAGCTAAATAGGGTACCAGCGTAAGATGAATGACAATACAATCATTTTCATGTTCCCACAGCATTTGGCGAACCGCCTCAACGTAAGGAAGTGATTCGATATCACCAACAGTACCGCCGATTTCAGTAATAATAATATCGTATTCTCCTGTTTTTGCTAGTAATTGAATACGGTATTTGATCTCGTCGGTAATATGAGGAATCACTTGAACTGTTTTTCCTAAAAATTCACCTTTGCGTTCCTTTTCAATAACAGATTGGTAGATGCGTCCTGTTGTAACATTATTTGCCTGAGATGTTGGCACATTCAAGAAACGTTCGTAGTGACCCAAATCTAAATCTGTCTCGGCACCATCATCTGTTACAAAACATTCACCATGCTCGTATGGATTCAATGTTCCTGGATCGATGTTAATGTATGGATCTAATTTTTGAATGGTCGCTGAATAACCCCTTGCCTGAAGCAATTTGGCTAAAGATGCAGAGATGATACCTTTACCAAGAGATGATGTTACTCCCCCGGTTACAAATATATATTTTGTTGAATTCGACATGAAATTATAGAATTGTAACTACGGGGCGCAAAGTTAGTAGATTCATCGGAATAAATCCTACTTTCTAACTGCGTTTTTCAATAATTATGAACCAATGTTGCCAAATTGTTAAAATCAAGTACTTACACATTTCAGACTTTTATTTTTAAATTTACCTCCATACAAAAACAATTATATGGAATCAATTCTTGACAATCAGCAACAAGACAGGTGGTATCTTGGATATAGTGTTGTTGCAGGTTTTCTACTTGTATCAATTTATTACGCATTGGACGTAATCTTTGCGCTAGAAGAACAAAGTGCATTTTTAATCACTTTCGCTTTTTATGCCGTATTATTTGATGTTCGTCATTTCTTTCCTACCTATGCAAGAACACTTTTTGATAAGCAATTCATGAAAGAAAATAAATCTTGGTTTCTTTTATCATGGTTTTTAATTTTGGCCATGCCACTTGTCGCATTTATCATTCTTAGTCAAGGTGAATTTTATTCTTATAATAGTTTTATTGTGCTCTCCTTTATTTTGCGTTTGACCTATGTATTTGGCTTTTATCATTTGATCAAGCAAAACTGGGGTTTTATGGCAATTTATAAGAAAAAGCACAATGAGCCTGAAGATGGTTCGGACAGGTGGGAGAAATTACTCTTATTGAGCGGTTCATTTATTCCATTTGTTTATTTGTCTAAAGTCGCACCAGTTTGGTTTGGAGGAGATAATTATGCCTTTACACCTGGTCCCAATGAACTTCAATACGCTATCGATTTATGGATGCAGATAGGAAACGTTTGTTTTATTTTTGGAATTTTCTTTTTATTGGTTGGATTTGTTTTTAAATCGGCTCCACAATTTAAATACGTTTCTAAGAACATCGGTATTTTCCTTGCTTTTGTTTTCATTTTGATTCGATGGATTTTGAATTCTGGTGCTGATAAAGCATTGAATGGTATCTTAATATTATTAGCACTAATCTTTATTGTTTCATTGGTTTTAGTGGTCAAAAGAACAATCGATAAGAAAATCAAAAATCCAGAAAAATGGATGGTCTTAATTTCAACTTTAGTGCTTTACAATGGTATTTTAATTTTACCTATTGAGAATAAAATTATTCTTGCAATGGCTATTACAATTCCACATAATATCCAATACCTTGCGTTTACCAAAGTTTTTAGCAAACGATTCTATTTAAATTCAAAGAATGATCATGGTTTCGCTGCTGTTTTAGCTCAAAAGACACTTGTGTTTTTTTCAATTTCTGTTATATACGCATTGCTGTTTGAGACATCTAGAACGGGCATTAAGTTTATTCCTTCGCCTTCAGAATCATTCGATTATTACCGTAATATGTTTTCGTTATTTTTCATTGGAATGGTACTTCATCACTACTATTTAGATGCCGTAATCTGGCGAGTTAGAAAAGACAAAGAATTAAGTGATCAGGTGTAATCAGTTAGATCAGTTTTCATTCATACTGAACTGAAGAAATAAACGTGGGTTGCGAATGCTGTCTTTAGTAAACACTGGACAACCTTCTTCATCTAAGCGCGGATAATGCGGTGTGTTTCGTTCCATTTTCTTTGGAAATAAAATTAAATCATGCGTAAAACGGTTTTGCACTCCATGACGTATTTGTTCGCTGTCAATTCCAATTCGCGCATTTAGAATTTGACCATAGGGCAGACGTGCATTTAATCCAGCATACAAAATTCCATGGCTTGTTTTGCCGTAAGGTAAATCCTCAAGGACTCTAAATCCGCTTGGGCATTTATCCATTGAGATTTTTTGCCACGTTGAGTTGGCAGTTTCACCGGTCCATAATTGCAGTCCAGTAGAAAATTTAAAATCATCCATTTTGTATGTAACAGCTAGATGTCCTGTTCGAAAGCGGTCTTTTGCTTGACCTCCAAAGACATCATTTTCAAAAAGAACACTTACGTTTTTGATATGTGCTCCCCAACCGCCCGAGCGTTGACTAGTTCCCACATTGTCGACATACCATAGGTAATTATAAGCTAATCCGTAATTATAGGCTGTATTGTGATTAAGTCCATCTAATTGAAAATCAGGTGCGGATTCTCTTTTACCGGCTAGCAAAACAAGGCCTAAACTATTCCTGCTTTCGATGAATTCTTTCCGTTCACCATAACTTTTACCATTGAATCGAATTGTTGTCCCTGCATTGACTTGATAGAAATAATCACTGTAAAAAGCATCTACTTTAAATCCTAGTGATGTTATATGTGTTCCCAGCGAAACAACACAACCAACTGACAAACCAAACTTCTCAGATGAAATTGTCTGTGATAGGTTCAAAAAGGGAATTAAGAAAAAGATATAGAGTGCTTTTTTCATCGGTACAAAGTTGGTCAAAAAACATTCCAAAACGAAAAACATCCAACAAACACGTTCATTTTCCAATTGTACATTTGTTGTGTTTGAATTGACATAACATCTTACATTTGTTTTATGAAAATTGGAAGAGGTATATATTGGTTTGCTCAATTGTTAGGTTGGACGTCTTATGCGGCGCTAATTTTCCTTGCTGCGTACGCCGATGGTCCAGAAAAAATCACTTCTTCACTTATTCTAAATATTGCAGCCTTGATTGTATTCTCGGTAATTGGTTCACATTTGATGCGTTCTATATTTATAAAACTGGAATGGTTAGATATGAAGCCAGGGCCGCTAATTCCGCGTATTCTGATCGCATCTTTAATTTGTTCACTGTTTATTTCATTGACAACCCATGTTGTTTCCATTTTAATTGATCCAAAAGAATGGGAAACTTTGTCTGTACTTTCAATCATCATTAACATTCTTGCAATTCTTGTTTTAATCCTTTTTTGGAATGCCATCTATTTTACCTTTCATTTTTTTCAGAAATCAAAGAAACAAGAATTGAATAATATCATTTTAGAGTCGAGTAGAAACGAGGTTGAACTAAAGAATTTACGTTCTCAGTTGAATCCTCATTTTCTTTTTAATTCATTGAACAGTATTCGCGCTTTGATTGAAATAGAG
>JBIIKG010000226.1:0-4467 GCA_044233275.1 Crocinitomicaceae bacterium
GCTCCTTTGAAAAAAGGAATGAAGTACTGTGTTCAATTTCATGTTTCCCTTGCTGAAGCATCGAAGTATTCGGTAAATAATATCGGTGCGAATCTTTCTAAAAAGCCATTTGCGACAGATACAAAGTCTTCGATAATTGACAAATCACACATTTTACATCATAATAATCAAATCTTTAATGCAACCTATAACTGGGAAAAAGTTTGCGGTGTGTATGAAGCTGAAGGTGGTGAGAAATTTATTACTATCGGTAATTTCTCGAAGAATGATGTGATGAAAACAGAAACGAACAAGAAAATTAAAGATGTCAAAGTAGCACAAGTTATTTCAGCTTATTACTACATCGATGATGTTTTTGTTACGTTGATTAACTCGAATGAGGAATGCGATTGTATGTTGACTGAGAATGAAAATTTATACTCAACAACAATTTATCAAAAAGCGATTATTGTAAATGACAAAATGACGCCTCAACAAAAAGTAGAAGCACAAAAAGCATTTTTCGCATTCGGTAAGAATAATTTAAACCCTAGTGGTGAGGAAGCATTGGATCAAATCATAGCAATAATGAACGCAAATCCGACTATGACACTGGAGATTTCAGGTCACAGTGATGCACAAGAAGATGAAGTAGGTGTGGAGAAACCACAATATGCTAACATGGCTGATAAGCGCATAAATTCCGCAATGTCTTATTTGAAAGCAAAAGGTATTGCTGAAGGAAGAATTAAATCTTCGACAAAAGGAAGCGCAGAGCCAAATCCAGAAATTATGGAATCAGATGATGCTGATTTGAAAATGGCAAAAAATAGAAGATTGACATTTAAATTGATGTAAATCAAAACAATAAGACATAAAAAAAGCCGATTCAAATCGGCTTTTTTTATGTCTTAAAAATTTTTAGATAAACTTCTGTAATTCTCTATACACTTCATGAGTAGGGAGACCTACAACATTATTGTAAGATCCTTCGATTCGTTCAATAAATGCATGACCAATCCACTCTTGAATACCATAAGAACCAGCTTTATCAAATGGTTTAAAGTGGCGAATGTAGCGGTTGATTTCTTCCTCTGATAATTCTCCGAAAACGACTTTGGTTTCGCAGGAAAAGGCAGATTCTTTGGTCGTAGATTGAAGTACAATTCCAGTTATCACACTATGTGTTTTTCCTGATAATTGCTGAATTGTTTCTTTTGCCTCAAGCATGTCTTTTGGTTTACCTAAAACATTATCGTTCAAAATAACAACCGTATCGGCACAAAGCAAGACTTCATTTTCATTTAAAGTTGGAAACAATGCATCTGCTTTTTTCTTTGCAATAAACAGAGCGACATCTTTTGCATCAATATCAGCAGGGTAGGACTCATCGGTTTCTTTTGTGCGGATGGTAAATTCGAAACCTAAAGCTCCAATTAATTCTGATCTACGGGGAGATTTAGATCCAAGTATTAGTTTTTTCATTAAATATGTGCCATTTGAAAAAGGGAAAGAATCCCTAATAACATTGAGATTTTGATCAAACGATCATAAAATTTAAAGTTTCCTTTACCTAAAATGATAAGCAAGAGAATGATTAAATTGATTACTCCGGCCAAAAGAAAGGTCCAATTATTTAACACAAATGTAGCAGTCAAATACTCCTGGCTAAAGAAAAGAAATAGTAAAAAGACGGGTAAGAAAGATAAAAGTAAAAAAGTAATAGCAATTGTTTTTTTAATGCCAATAATCATGGGTAAAGACTTGACATAGATTAATTTATCTCCTTCAATATCTTGTATATCTTTAAGTATTTCACGTGCTAAATTCTGTACAAAAGCAAAAAATGTAATGAATTGAATTAGTGCGAAATCATAATCCATTATCCAACCAAAAGCAGATGGATCGGCCAATTGATTGCTGTCATTCGGAGAATAAATCATAAATAGCAAGGCAAGGATTGGTACCAATGCTGTAAGAAAAGCAATCATAATATTACCAATCAACACTTTTCGCTTGAAATACATGCTATAAAACCAAAGCAGGTTGATTGAAATCAAATGAATGAATACAAAACTGAGTGAGTTGTATTTAATCGATAAATACATTCCAATCAAAAAAGCGATACCATTAAAGCTCCAGTGGGAAAAAATTGCCCACCGGCGTTTTATATGTTTGGTAATAATTAATTTCTCAGGTTTATTAATTCTATCTGCCTTTACATCAAAATAATCATTGATGATGTTTCCTCCAGCGGCAATTAAACAGGTTGAAAATACAAGCAGAATAAAATCTATCCATGAGATGGAATAACCGTAAAAAAGTGATGTCCGTTGAACATAATATACCGTTCCGTACATCGTCAAAATGATAATGAATAGATTGGTGGGGCGAATAAGTCTTAAAAAATACACTATTTAATTATCTTATATTCAGTTCTACGGTTTGATTGATGTGCAGCTTCTTTTTCACTGTCAGATCCTAACTTAGCAATTTCAGCATCAGAAATTACAGGTTTCGTTTCACCGTATCCTTTGAACGTTAATCGTTTTCCATCTACACCTTTTGCAATGGCATAATCAAACACCGCTTTTGCGCGGTCATTTGATAATTTTAAATTTTCCTTGTCATCACCGCGCGTATCTGTGTGACCGCCCAATTCTATTTTCAATGTTGGATTCTTTAGAAGGAAATCAACCAATTTGTCTAACTCTATGTTCGATTCTGGTCGCAATGTAGCTTTACCTAAATCAAAGAATACATTTGCTAATAAAACCGTTTGCTCCATAGAGATAGGCATCATTGGCACATCCATGTGAACTGCGTCCTGATTTTCTGCTAACGTCATGTTGAAATTCTTAGAAAAGAATGCATAACCAGGGTATGTAACGTTCAATGCATATTCACGATCAATGGGAAGTGTTACCAAGAATTCACCTGTTACCTTGTCAGCCTCAGAGATTACGACTTCCTTACCCGTTTTAATATCAATCAACTGAAACTTTCCAGCTAAAGGCAAACGTGTTTGCACGTCATATACAATTCCTTCGAAGTAAACTGTCTTTGTTGGGCGCATTTCTACTGGCATGTTGAAATAGTAGATATCCAATCCACCATATCCACCTTTACGGTCAGAAGCAAAGAAAGCAATTTCACCATCGGGCGAAACCATCAGTGAATTTTCATCAAACATGGTATTAATCGGATAGCCCAAGTTTACAGGCTTACTCCAGATGCCACTTTCATCCAAACGAGAAACAAATAAGTCAGAGCCGCCCATACCAACGTGACCTCTAGAAGCAAAATACAATGTTTTTCCGTCAGGGTGAATCAATACCGATTCCTCTTGATAAGGCGTATTAATAATATCTGGTAAACGTTCAGGTGTGCTCCAACTTCCATTTGCTTGTAAACGAGTCACGTAAATATCTGAATTTTCTGTTTGATTTCTTCCACGGATACCCCTTACAAAATAAAGTGTCTTTCCGTCAGCCGATAACGATGGTTGAGTTTCCCAATGAAATGAATTCACATTTCCTGGAATATTAGATGGATCAGTCCAACGCGAACCAATCTTCTTTGTGTAAAATAAATCACATGAACCTTTACCTGTTCTGTTTTCACCATAGTTTTCACCGGTTGCATCAGGACAAGCAACAAAAACCAACGATCGACCATCGGGACCAATTGTAGGTGCACCTTCATTATTAATGGTATTGATATTTGGAGGCATTGCGATAGCCGTTCCCCACATATCACGCTCATTTAAATCTGAAACAAAGAAATCTTCTTGTTCTTTAATTGGACCTTCAACACGTTCATCTTTGATTCTTCGCGTAAATAGGATTGTTTTCCCATCCACTGTAATTGTAGGAAAATATTCATGATCAGCCGTATTGATACCTGGACCAATATTAACTGGATTGAAATTAGTAGGACTTGCCAAAGATTGAATCGCAAAATCGTTGTTTGCCTGAATTTCGTAAGCTTTATTTACTAATTGTTGATTGGCATTTCTGTTTCGAACAAACAAATCAATGTTCTTATTACTATTGACATAATCACCAGTCAAGTGTTGAAGACTTGCTAAGAAATAATAAGTTGATCCAGAAGGACTATGGTTAGGATTAATACTTAATGCTGTCCCGTAATGCTTGATAGCTTCTTCATTTCTGCCTAAATATTCACAAAATTCTCCAGCTACCATATGCGCTTCCCAAAAGTTTGGATCTTTCTCAAGAGCCTGATTCATTAAAACAATCCCACCTTTATAATTTGGAAGATTGGTTTGTTCATCAATTGATTGAGAAGGAGCAAGGTGACCTTGTTCGAAAAGTTTGATTGCTTTTTTATTCGATGTCGAATATTTTGTTTGACCGATTGAACATGCACAAAAGGTTAAAAGGCTGATGAAAAATAGTCCAAACTTCATATTTTATGGTATTTGCATGAATTTATGAGTCTGCAAAGAAATGCGCCAAGAAGGAT
>JBIIKG010000055.1:0-13898 GCA_044233275.1 Crocinitomicaceae bacterium
GATAGTAAGGGACATACTTTGTATACGGTTTGTCTTGGTGGTATTTTAAACGCGGCAAACCTGTAACTGGACTTAAAGGTTTCGAAAACTCAAAGCCTTTGAACTGAATGGAGTCTTTTTTATCCGTCAAATCATAGTTGAATGAAAATGTTGTTTGTTTCTGCCAATGCGTTCTCGCTTCCAATCTTGCTTTTTCAATTGATGAAGAATTTACATGTGTGTAGATGATTAAATCATCAATAAAATCATGGGTGGATTTGACCCGCTGAGGAAATGGTTTTAGCATATGCGTTTCAACCGTAAAACTAATTGCATCAAACAAAGCTGCATAACCCATTGCATATCTCGGCAAATCATTAAAGGCATGTATTCCTTCCTCGGGCGTTTCTTTCATCAATTCAACGTATGGAATTAAGTCCCACTTTTTCTTTTTCAAGGACTTCGTTAAACTTGGAATTAATTGATCATACGTCAAAGTACGCATTGATGGCGCCAAACGTTCTTTCATCGAAGAAATGTAAGTTAAAGTATATTGATAATCTGCCCCATTCGAAACATGCGTATCGACAAATACATCTGGATCTAAGGCATGATAAAGCTTGGCAAAAGTGAAGGCGTTTTTCGAATCCATCTTTATGAAATCGCGATTCAAATCTAAATTTTGAGCATTACCGCGGAAACCATATTCGGCTGGACCATCCTGATTGGCGCGACTATTCGTCGATCGATTCATCATTCCTCCCACATTGTATGCAGGAATTATGGCAATTACGGGGAGATTCTTTGTCTTTTTTCCGTCTTTAATCCAATTATCTAACCAAATCAAACATGCATTTACACCATCCGGTTCGCCAGCATGAATGGCATTATTGATTAAAACCGTTGTACTATTTCTTGCTTTTTCAAATGTTTTCAACGAATCACCAGCCCCATTCACAATGCACACATAAATTGGCAATCCATAGTCTGAATCACCCATTGCATACAATTCTATATCCGGATGTTGCTTATCCAATTGTTGGAAATAAGCAATCAACTCGGGGTATGTTGGAGATGTGTTTTCGGTCCATTGGGCACTCAAAAACTGAGCAGAGAGCAGAGAGCAGAGAGCAGAGACTGTGCACAGTGAACAAAATTTATTTCTATTTCTTGAAAATATCATGGTACTAAAATAATCATTAATGATTTGGAATTGAGAATCTGCAATTTGTAATCTATAATTTGCAATCTGTAATCTTCAATTTGCAATTTGCAATCATTATTCCACAATGATTTTCTTAACTTTGCGCTATGCGTATTGATATACTTACAGTTTTACCGCAATTGCTCGAAAGTCCATTTTCAGCTTCGATTATGCAACGTGCCCAAGATAAAGGTCATGTTGAAATTCACGTTCACAACATACGCGATTATTCTACAAATAAGCATAAAAATGTGGACGACTATCAATATGGTGGTGGTGCTGGAATGGTCATGTCAATTGAACCAATCGCGGCGATAATTGAAAAGTTAAAGTCGGAAAGAAACTACGACGAAATCATTTACATGACACCTGACGGCGAATTGTTCGAACAAGCAGCCTGCAATCAATTGTCATTGAGTGAGAATTTAATGATTTTGTGCGGACACTACAAAGGTGTTGATGAACGAGTTCGAACGCATTACATTACGAAGGAAATTTCAATTGGATCGTATGTCTTATCTGGCGGTGAACTTGCAGCTGCGGTTGTCGTTGATGCCGTTGTTCGATTGATTCCTGGTGTATTGAACGATGAAACTTCAGCATTGACGGATAGTTTTCAAGATAATTTATTGTCACCCCCTGTTTATACACGTCCACCAGAATTCAATGGATTAAAAGTTCCTGAAATTTTACTTTCGGGCGACTTTGCAAAAATTGAAGCTTGGCGCGAAGAGGAAGCGATGAAACGAACGCAAGAAAGGAGACCTGATTTGCTTAAATAGGCGTGAGGTTTTAGGCTTGAGATTATAGGCTTGAGGCGAAAGTTGATAGAAAACACCGACTTGTCGGTCTCTGTGTCCTCCCAATCTGGAAAAATAATTTCTTTATTCTCTGTTTCCTCTGTGTTTAAATAAAGAATAGAGCTAGATATTAAAGTTAAAAATATGAGAATAGACGAAACGATTGAGGTTTTAAAGAATGGTGGAACGATCCTTTACCCTACGGATACGATTTGGGGAATTGGTTGTGATGCGACGGATGATGCGGCTTGTCAAAAAATAGTAGACATTAAAAATCGTCCCAATGAGAAAAGTTTTATCGTGTTGGTTGATAGCGTTGCGATGCTTGAAAAATACGTTCCTGAATTTCACTCCGTTTGTTATGACTTAATTGATTTAAGTGAAAAACCATTGACAATCATCTATCCTTCAGCAACTGATTTGGCACAAACAATCCTTGCAGAAGACGGAAGCATTGGAATTCGCATCACAAAAGACCCCATTTGTTTAAAGTTAATTCGTTCTATCCGCAAACCAATTGTGAGTACTTCAGCTAATATTTCCGGTAAGGCAAATCCAACTACTTTCAACGAAATTGACGAACAAATAAAATCGAAGGTCGATGCTGTTCTAGAAGATCGCATGCAGGAAAAAATGACCACTCCTTCTCAGATTATTAAGATTGATTTGGACGGAACGGTTAAAATCATAAGAAATTAAGTTGAAATTTAAATTCTTTGAGAACTGAGACCGCTGCGCTTTGAGAACAGAGACAATTCAATGGGAGAATTTTGGTCAATCTCGGCTCTCAAATCTCGGCTCTTTACTCTTTGTTCATTATATTTGCGCCAATGTCTACAAATTACGCTTCATACCTTAAACATCCTGTTTTCAAAGTTGCATCTCAAATTGTAACGGAAAAGAATCTGCAGGCTTTTGTCATCGGAGGTTATGTGCGCGATTTATTGCTTGAACGTCCTTCCAAAGACATCGACATTGTTGTTGTTGGAAACGGAATGGATCTCGCAAAAGAATGTGCTGAGCGTTTACGTGTGAAAAAAGTATCCATTTTTAAGAGTTTTGGAACGGCACATTTCAATTACAAAGATTTAGACGTCGAATTTGTTGGCGCCCGCAAAGAATCCTATCGAGCTGATTCGCGCAAGCCAATTGTTGAAGACGGAACGCTTGAAGAAGATCAAAAAAGACGAGATTTTACGATTAATGCCTTAGCCCTGAGTCTTCATGCTGATACTTTTGGTGATATCATCGATCCTTTCAACGGTTTGGATGATTTAGATAAAGGAATTATTCGAACGCCGCTTGATCCCAATACAACCTACAGTGATGATCCACTGAGAATGATGCGCGCCATTCGTTTTGCAACGCAATTGGATTTTAAAATTGAAAGCAAAAGTTTGCAAGCGATTTATGATAATGCTCCTCGATTGGAAATCATTTCGCAAGAACGAATCATGGATGAGGTAAACAAGATTATTTTGAGTCCAGTTCCTTCGCGTGGTTTTCAATTGCTCTATGCTACCAAATTATTGCATCAGTTTTTTCCAGAAATGGTCGCACTTCAGGGTGTTGAAACGATTGATGGCAAAGCGCATAAAGATAATTTTTACCATACACTCGAGGTTTTGGACAATGTTGCTCAAAACAGTGAAAATCTGTGGCTTCGATGGTCAGCGATTCTGCATGATATTGCAAAACCACCGACGAAGCGCTTTGACCCAGAAATTGGTTGGACCTTCCACGGACACGAAGACATGGGATCTCGCTGGGTATCGCGCATTTTTAAGCGGATGAAACTTCCTTTGGACCACAAAATGAAGTACGTTGAGAAATTGGTGCGCCTTCACTTACGTCCGATTGCCTTGGTAAAAGGTTCAGTTACAGATTCGGCGATTCGACGTTTATTGAGCGAGGCTGGAGACGACATTGAAGACTTGATGACTTTATGCAACGCGGATATAACTTCAAAAAATGAATTCAAAGTCAAGAAATACAAGAAGAACTTTGAAATTGTTACCGAAAAATTAAAGGCCGTTGAAGAAAAAGACCGCATTCGCAATTTTCAGCCGCCAGTATCGGGTGAATTGGTGATGACAACCTTTGGTTTAGGACCATGTAATGAGGTTGGTGTCATCAAATCTCGGATCAAAGAGGCTATTTTAGAAGGAGAAATTCCAAACGAAAGCAAAGAAGCAATTGAATATATGTTGCAATTGGGCAAAGAATTGGGATTATCAGTAGTTCTTGCACCCTCTTTCGCTGAATAATTTTAATTTTACATCTTATTAACCAGAAAGCAATCATGGCTGGATTGAAATTTAGAGTGCTCTTGGATTCTGAGAAGAACGAAGAGATTTTTAGAGATATTTTCATAAGTGACACAGACAATTTTGAGTCCTTTTTTAAGGCAATTGTTTCTTCATTTCGCTTTACAGGCGATGAAATGGCTAGTTTTTATATTTCTAATGACAGTTGGGACAAGGGTCATGAAATCAATTTGATGGATATGACCTACGGCGACGATGATGTGGACGCGTTACCATCGGTAATGAAAGACGCCATTATCAAAGACTTTTTAGAAGAACCAGATCAAAAATTCATCCTTGTATACGATTTCATGCGTATGTGGATTTTCTTAATTGAATTGATTGGTTACGACAAAAATGATCCCGTTGGTGGACCAGAAGTTTTATTAGCAATGGGAATGGCACCACCAGAAGATTCGCGTATTGCAAGTGAGCAATTATTTGCTGGTGAAGAAGAAGGACGCGATGATGAAGATGATTTCGGATTTGATGATTTCGATGATGATATTTCCGAAGATGATTTTTCCAATTTTGATGATTACCAATATTAATTTATGAATCCAACTCAAGGAGATCCAATTGGTGCAGCGATTTTAGAGTATGCTGCAACTAAAAAACCAACTGACATTATTGTATGCTCAGATATTTGCGAAGATGACATTATTCCAGTTGAAGTATTGTTCAGAAACGCAGATGAAATGCCCGAATTAGAGCTTATTGCCTTGAGTCGTTGCAAAGGAAAAGTATTAGACGTTGGCGCTGGTGCTGGATCACACGCACTTGAATTGTCTGAAAATGCCTTCGATGTTACGGCAATTGATATTTCACAAGGTGCAGTTGACCACATGAAAAAACAAGGATTGAATGCGAAGAAAATAGCATTTGAAAACTTCAACGAGACAGATTTTGATACTGTTTTGATGTTAATGAACGGAATAGGTATTGCGGGAACCTTGGCTAACTTGGAAAAAACACTTTCGCACGCAAAATCACTTTTGAAACCAGGTGGAAAAATTTTATGTGACTCTTCAGACATTCGTTACTTATACGAAGATGAAGACGGGGCACTTTGGGTGAATTTGAACACCGAATATTATGGCAACTTCCGTTTTCAAATGAAATACAAAAAAGAAACAGGTCCTTGGTTCGATTGGTTATATGTTGATTTTGACAATTTGTTTAAAGCTGCTAAAAACGTTGGAATGAAAGCTGTTCGTGTATTCGAACAAGAAGACAGTTATTTAGCTGAAATCACTTTTGAATAATGAAATTTATTTTATCACTTCTCTCGTTTTTCATTGCCTTAGTTGGATTTTCACAAGCAACAACGGCATTTCCAATGCAAGAAAGTTCATTGCTTTGGAAAATTGAAGGTCCAGGCATTCAAAAAGGATCGTATCTTTTTGGAACAATGCATTTGATTGAAAAGCAATATTTCATCTTCCCCGATAAACTGGAGAAAATCGTCAAGAAAACCGATAAGTTGGTGATGGAATTGGCAGGACTTCCCAATCAACTAGAAGCTTTGAAATATGTTACTTTGACCGAAGGAACCTTCGCCGATTTTTTCACCAAAGAACAAATGGATTCCATATTAGTATGGGCGAAAGCTGAACTCAATATGAGTGAACAAGCATTCACAAAGACCATGTCAAAAATGAAACCTTTTGTGGTTGTGCAAATGGCAACACAAATTCATTTCATGGGAAAAACAGAATCGTACGAGATGAGTTTTGAAAAAATTGCCCGAGAAAACGACATCGCCATTGCAGGATTCGAAACCATTGCTGAGCAAATGGGCATCTTCGATAAAATGACCAAAGAACAGCAAACAGAGATGGTGATGGAAACCATTCGTGATCCGAAGAAAGGCATTGAAGTCACACAGAAAATGCAAAAGTTGTATCAAGGACAAAACGTCGATTCATTGTACTTAATGATTCAAGAAGAAGGCGGAACAATTACCGAAGACCAAGCGACAATTTTAGATGACCGCAACGAACGTTGGATCCCCATGATTGAGGAAATGGCGAAGAAAGAAAAATTGTTTATTGCCGTTGGTGCTGGTCACCTTGGTGGACCAAAAGGTGTCATTCGTTTATTGGAACAAAAGGGCTACACGCTTACTCCCGTTAAGATTTAATTCATGAAAAAAATAGTACTTCTTCTACTTGTATTAGTTTCAATTACTGCTTGTCGCACCTACAGTGAAGATGACAAACAATCGTTTGATGCTCAAATCAAAACTTACTTAAAAAAGAAAGGAATTGAGTGCGAGCGTTCTGAATCGGGTTTGTATTACAAAATAATTGAAGAAGGCGAAGGTGAATACATCAAATTTACGGATGTCGTTTCATTCACTTACAAAGGTGAATTTTTGGATGGTGAGGTATTCGACAACGAAAAGAAACCAGTTGATTTCATGGTAAAAGATTTAATCGGAGCCTGGAAAGAAATCATGTTGGAATTAAAACCGGGTGCAAAGGCATTTTTAGTTGCTCCACCTTCTCTCGGTTATGGCGATCGCCAGCTTGATGATATTCCTGCGAACTCTATTTTGGTGTTCAACATGGAGGTTGTCGGAGTGAAGTAATGAACCACTGAGACGCTGAGATCACGGAGAAATTCAAGCGTATTATCTTTCACACTAAACTATGTACCCTATGTTCCTATCCCGAAATTCGGGACAAGTTGTGGTCACAAAAAATGAATCACTGAGACGTAGAGATCACGGAGAAATTCAAGCGTATTATCTTTCACACCAAACTATGTTCCTTATGTTCCTATCCCGAAATTCAGGACAAGTTGTGGTAAAACATGATCCACTGAGAAGCGTAGTAGAAAAGGATAAGCTTTTTAAATGTTATCGTTCAGAAACAGGATTAAAATTATAGTTAATACCAAGATTCAAAACCCCAAAATGATACCAATTATTGGTTACGATTCCCGTGACTGCCAATTCTTTTTTAATATTTCTTATGTTATAACCAACGCCTAAATTCAAAGAATACTTCGAATTCATTTTAAAATCACAGCCAACTATGAAACTGCTAGTGAATTTAGTAGATAAATATTTATTGTAAGAAGCATCATTACTTTCTACTGTTGGATAATTGTTAATGTTTATCAATCCATTTTTATAATTTGAGGCTATTTGAGTTGAAAAATCAATTCTTAAAAAAGGACTTAATTTCTTTTCCAAGGTTAAAAACCTAAATTGATTTGAGAATCCAATTAAATGATAACTATAGCCATAAAAAATCCTCGACGGTGAATTATCATATTGAATAATCCCACCGTAATTGTATAATACTCCAAATTCTATTTTATCAAAAGATACAGATAAGTTCAATCCTGTTTGGTTATAGTATTGCGAAGAATTGGTGTGAAAAATATAGAAGATGGGACAAGCCGTTTCATTATTAAATCCAATTTTAAAATTCGGCTTAATCTGAGCCACACTTTGAATTGAAAACAAAAAACATATAATAAGAGTGAAAAATAATTTCATAGCGTTATTAGTTTTCTTAGGTAATCGTCACTCAGAAGCAATTGTATCATTAATGAATGTAATCATATTAATGATACAAAAAATCTATACTATTCAAAACTTAGAAGTTTAAAAAGTACTTGGTCCTACCACTTCAAATAAAGGTGAAAAATAATTACCGTATTTTTAAAATTATGTTTCACACAGTATTAAATCTATTCAAATTAAGTAAAATATTTCTTAATTACTTCTTTTGATGAAAATTAGATAGCAGTTTGAAAAACAAAACATAGCCGTTCGTTTGAAGGTGATTTGTGATACGAAAAAAATGAACCACTGAGAAGCAGAGAACACGGAGGATTTCAAGAATATTATCTAGTGTACTATGTTCCCTATGTTCCTATGTGGTCAAATAAAAAATGAACCACTGAGAAGCAGAGAACACGGAGGATTTCAAGAATATTATCTAGTGTACTATGTTCCCTAGGTTCCTATCCCGAAATTCGGGACAAGTTGTGGTCAAATAAAAAATGAACCACTGAGACGAAGAGAGCACGGAGAAATTACTATGAGACCTTTCTCAAAAATTATGCTTGCTCGTTCTATGTTTCCTCTGTGTTAAAGAAAGACAATTCCTCCGATTTTTAGGTTTCTAAACACCCAAATAAATTTCATTTTGTTTTAACTTTTTTCCTTGCCAAAACCAATTCAAAACTTTAAATTTGGCAACACAATTAATGAAACAAAAATAATTACTGCAACATGAGCGTACTTGTAAATAAAAATTCTAAAGTCATTGTTCAAGGGTTTACTGGAAGTGAAGGTACTTTCCACGCTGGACAAATGATTGAATACGGAACTAATGTGGTTGGTGGTGTAACGCCTGGAAAAGGTGGAAGCTTACATTTAGATCGCCCAGTTTTCAATACAGTGAGTGATGCAGTTCAAAAAACGGGTGCAGATGTTTCTATCATTTTCGTTCCACCTGCTTTCGCAGCGGATGCAATTATGGAAGCAGCAAATGCAGGTATCAAAGTAATCGTTTGTATTACGGAAGGTATTCCAGTGAAGGACATGGTGAACGCGAAAGAATACATCAAAGCGTATGACTGTCGTTTAATCGGACCTAACTGTCCAGGAGTTATTACTGCTGGTGAAGCGAAAGTTGGTATCATGCCTGGCTTCGTTTTCAAAAAAGGAAAAATTGGTATTGTTTCTAAATCAGGAACATTAACATATGAAGCAGCAGATCAAGTTGCTAAAGCTGGATTAGGAATTACAACGGCTATCGGTATCGGTGGAGATCCAATTATTGGAACAACAACGAAAGAAGCGGTTGAATTATTAATGAATGATCCTGAAACAGAAGGTATCGTAATGATTGGTGAAATTGGTGGTAACTTGGAAGCAATTGCTGCACGTTGGATCAAAGAAAACGGTACGAAGCCAGTTGTAGGATTTATCGCAGGTGAAACTGCTCCAAAAGGACGTACAATGGGTCACGCTGGTGCAATCGTTGGTGGTGATGATGATACAGCTGAAGCTAAAAAACGTATCATGAGAGAATGTGGAATTCACGTAGTTGATTCTCCTGCTCACATTGGAGCTAAAATGGCAGAAGTGATGGGCGTAACTGCTTAAAAAAAAATACTTTAATTGGAAATGCGGTTCAAATGAGCCGCATTTTTTTATGTCATAAAATCTTGTTTCAGAGTTAATTATTAATTAATTTCGTCTTTCAATTAATATTAAAATCTAACTTAAATTACACGCATGAAAAAAAGAATAATCTTATTGTGTATGACTGCAATTTCGTTTGCAAGTATCTCACAAGTAAGGCAAAATGCAATACAGCCTGCTAGCAGTGAACTGTTGAAATCAAAAGTTTCTGAAGGGCTTAGTGAAAACCCCACAAAAACATTACTATGTTTGGATACGATTCGATATCCGCAGGTAAAAGAACAGTTACTCACAGATTCTGTTGATGCTAATTTTTACACATTGGGAATTTGGAATGCTGACAATGAAGCAATGTCCCAAATGTTTACGGTTAGTGGATCGGGTCTAAGTTTGCGAGGTGTTGAAGTTTTTGGTTCAAACAATGCAACGTCAGGTAGTATTAACGTAAGATGTCGAATTTTTAACGTCGATGCATCGAACAATCCAATTGGAACGGCACTAGCTACATCAACAGTTGCTGTTCCTGGCAGTCCTCTTCCTAATCCTCCTAATTATTACAGCGCTATGTTTGGAACTCCTTTGGTAGTCACAAATAATTATGCCGTGGTAGTTGATGTGACAACGGCGGGTGGTATTTTTAATATCTTTATCAACGATATTGCACCAGGACAGCCGTATGATGAGAATCTATCAAGAATGACGTCTAGTTACTATCCACCTTCTAACGGTGCTTATGTTTCCATTCCAGTTTTGACAACAGATCTTGTAAATTGGCCGAATGGCCCTTATGACTTTGAGCCTATTGTTGCACCTTTGGTATCATACACTATAAATACGACTGCAACTGCATCCCCTGACCCATCATGTTTGGGACAAGCTATCAGCTTCTCAGGTTCAGCAACGCCCTCTGGAATACTAGGTAATAGAATGTATAACTTCAATGTTTTCGAATCTTATTTCATGGGAGCTACTTCAGACTCAACTTATGTTTGGGATTTTGACAATCTTTCTCCTTTAGTTTGGTCAAATAACACTAGTTATACGTATCCTGCTGCAGGCGCTTATGACGCAACAATGTTTACTTTAGGAGGTTTCTGGGAATCTTGTTTGGATTTTGCAACTGATCCAATAACAGTTAATCCACTTCCAACTGTCACTGCAGGTGCATCAAGTACTACGATTTGTCAAGGAACTTCAACGGTTCTTTCACAAGGCAACGCTGATACTTACAGTTGGAATAATGGAATTGGAGTAGCTATTTCGCCAACTGTTTCTCCTGCATCGACTACCACTTATACCGTTACAGGAACTTCCGCTGCTGGTTGCCTCAATACAGCAAGCGTAACGGTGAATGTTACACCATTAGATAATGCAACATTTACCTACCCTTCAAACACGATTTGTGCGACTTCTGGGAACTCAACTCCAGTAATTGTTTCTGCTGGGACATTCTCGAGTACTGCAGGACTGAATTTTGTAAATACAACAACTGGTGAAATCAATGTTGCAGGAAGTACTCCTGGAGTTTACTCTGTCACTTATACAACGAATGGCACTTGTCCTGATTCTGATATTCAAACAATCAGCATAACAGATATTCCGGATGCTTCATTCTCTTATGCTTCGCCATCTTTCTGTACGGGAACATCTAACCCTAATCCTGTATTCGGAGCGGGATCTAGCGCAGGAACATTCTCCTCAACTCCCGGCCTGGTTTTCACGAATCCAAGCACAGGTGAAATAAATCTCGCAACCAGTGCCGCAGGTAACTATATTATAACGAATACAATCTTAGCAAATGGCTCTTGTCCGCAGGTAGCAGAAACGTTTAACATCGCAATTAATCAAGCTCCCACTGCAACTGTAACAGGTGGCGGAATAATTTGTGGAGATGGATCTGTGCCTGTAGCAGTGAATGTTGCCTTAACTGGCGCTGGACCTTGGAATGTTACTTATTCTGATGGAACAAATTCAACAACAGTAAATGGAATTACCAGTTCACCTTATGTAATTAATGCTTCTGCAAATGGAACATTCTCTGTGTCGTCGGTTTCATTGGGCACATGCTCTGCAGCTGGAACAGGTTCAGCATCTGTTGTTTTCAATCCTAATCCTTTAGTTGATATCAGTCCTTTGAATTCACTTTGTGATAATGAAGGTTTGACAACAATCAACGCTACCCCTTCTGGAGGTGCATTCTCAGGATCGGCAATGTCAGGAAACCAATTTGACCCAGCTCAAAATCCTGGAGTATATCCTGTAATTTATTCATATACGGATGGTAATGGTTGTTCAGGATCTGCATCAATTGATGTTGAAGTGCTTGAAGCAGCTGATGTAACATTGAATGCATTCAATGACGTTTGTATACAAGATGGAGCAATTACATTGGGTGGAGCATCTCCATCTGGTGGAGATTTCAGTGGAACTGGCGTGACTAATGATCAATTCGATCCTACAGTTAGTGGTGAAGGTACTTTCTCGATTACATACTCTTACCTGGCAATGAACGGATGTACATCTTCTGCATCTCAGTCTATTGTGGTGAATGATTGCGCAGGAATCAATGAAATTGAAGGATTGGAAGTGAGTATTTCGCCAAATCCTGCTACAGAGATTGTTACTATCAATCTTAATTTAACAGATTTAACGGATTTAACGTACTCTGTTTTTTCTGAAGACGGAAAAATTCTAGTTAACAGAACTTTGATTAAATCAATCTCTACAACATTTAATACTAGCAGTCTTGCTTCAGGTGTTTATTTTGTAGCTATTGAATCATCAAAGGGGACTTTGGTTAAGAAATTAATCATCCAATAATTATCAATTGACATATTAATTCCGGGGGAAACCCTATAAAAGGTCGGAAGAAATTTTTCTTCCGACCTTTTATATTTTATAAACAAAATAATCATTCACATAGTGGAACTGAAATTACTGTAAGTCATAGCAAAAAAGCTTTTAGCGAAACTGCTTTCAATTTCAAAGGTTAAGCATTATCCCAAAGTGCTTCACTGAAAAAATGTATTGTTGGGATCATATGGAGTTTTAGTTCATTATTATTAGAGGCAACACCGTTTAGAATATACTTTCAGGGAAACATTTTTTAACTTGCTTTTCTATTTAGACGATGATGAAAGATTTTATTTTAACTTCGTTTTTTTTTGAACTTGACTAAATTGGTTCACAACCAAAAGTCCTTAGAATAAATCGTATCCCAAGAATGCAGCAGTTGATCATCCGCTTAGTCGATTCCTTTTATTTCATTTTTAAATCGTTCATGCCACTGAAAACGTTTCGGTATGCAGCATGCGGTGGAGGAAACTTGGTGTTTGATACTATTTTGTATTTCGTGTTTTACCATTTTGTATTTCACAAGGAAAATGTGGATCTTAACTTTATAGTGTTAACTCCCCACATCGCTTCCTTGTTCTTTGTCTTTCCGATTACTTTCCTTACTGGATTTCTACTAAATAAATACATCACTTTTCCCGATTCAGATATTCCAGGAAAAATACAATTTCAACGCTATTTCATTGTTTCGATGGGTGCTATTTTGATTAGTTATTTGTTCATGAAATTGTTTGTTGATGCCCTAGAATTTTACCCAACTCCATCCAAACTTGTGACAGTACTAATCACTGTTCTCTATAGTTATATTTTTCAAAGTAAATTCAGCTTCGGAAAAGCGAAGTCGGCTTAGATTTGTTTTTTGATGGTAAAAGAACTCATTGATAAGGAATATAAAACACTTGAATTCACTCGACTAGCAATTCATTTCATTGAAAACCCTTCGGATATAAGTAAATTAGTTGAAGTAGCTGGAAGTAATGAACCTCATCCCTATCCTGAATACGCTTCTTGGTTACTGATTCATATTACCCGAAAATCACCTCAATTAATTGAACCATTTCAACACAAATTTATTGATACCATCTTAAGCTCATCGAACCAAAGTGTGTTGCGCAACTTACTCAATTCATGCGTTTCACTTCCATTAATTGAACATGAAGAAAGTGCTTTTTTAGATCGCCTGCTCGATTTTGTTAAGGACGACACAAATAAAGTAGCATTGCAAGTCTATGGATTATACAAGCTTGAACAATTCGTTGAAAAATATCCTGAAATCTTGCCCGAAATAAATGGCATACTCGAATTAAAAGAATCTGAGATCTTACAGCCAGCTATGCGTGTTGCGATTCGGAATTTTAGAAAAATTTATCAATAGCATTCTATATCTGCTTAAAATACTTCTCCTCCACTGTCCCACAATTCGGACATTTGATTTGTCTATTATCCATGTTGAATCTTTTTTCGAAAAATGAATCCTTTCCTTTTCTATTTAATTCTTTTTTAATGAAAATAAAACCATTTCATTTATCTTTGAAGCATGAATACCAAAGGTATTTGCATCAACCTCGACCAAATTTACTGCACTA
>JBIIKG010000227.1:0-4460 GCA_044233275.1 Crocinitomicaceae bacterium
GCGGGACCCACAATGAAACCTACACCAAAGGCAGCACCAATCATTCCGAAATTTTGCGCTCTATTTTCTTGTGTGGATATATCAGCGATATAAGCTGCGGCGGTCGTATAACTAGCTCCAAAAATACCTGCAACTGCTCTACCCATCACTAACCAAAACAGATCTGGGGCATAAAACATAACAATGTAATCCAAGCCCATTCCAAGTAAAGAAATAAGAAGTATTGGTCTTCGACCAAATCGGTCACTTAAATTTCCGATTAAAGGTGAAAAAAGGAACTGCATTAAGGCATACGAGCCCATTACGACACCATAATACTTTGAAGAATCATCTATCGAAACGTTGGCTGTGTCTGAAACAAGAGTTGGGAAAGAAGGAATAATTATTCCCAAGCCAATCGAGTCAAGGCAAATAGTAATTAAAATAAAAACAAGTGCAGATTTAGACGATACAAGACTCATGCGACAAATATCGCAAATTGTTTGTTATTTATACAATTTCTTCTTGAGCCAAAATGCCACATTCACCATAATAATTAACGCAGGTACTTCGACAAGTGGACCAATGACACCCGCGAACGCTTGACCAGAATTGATTCCAAAAACACCAATTGATACTGCTATCGCTAATTCAAAATTGTTTCCTGATGCTGTAAAAGATAGCGCAGCATTCTCTGCATAATCAGCACCAGCCCATTTTCCTAAAAGGAACATTAAGAAGAACATTATAGCAAAAAAGATGACCAATGGAATAGCAATGCGCACAACATCCATCGGAATGGATACAATCATTTCACCCTTTAAACTAAACATTACAACAATCGTAAATAGCAGAGAAATCAAGGTAATTGGAGAAATGAAAGGAATGAATTTCGTACGAAACCATTCTTCTCCTTTAGCTTTTATTAAAACAAAGCGACTTATTACAGCGGCACCAAAAGGAATTCCAAGATAAATACCGACTGTTTGTGCAATTTCTACGATGGTGATGTCAATTTTCAGGGCATTGATTCCAAACAAAGGCAATACAATTTCCAAGTAGAAATAGGCGTATAGACTGAAGAAGAATACCTGTAATAAACTGTTGATTCCAACCAATCCTGCCACTAATTCGCGGTTTCCTTCCGCCAATTCATTCCACACAATAACCATTGCAATGCAAGGAGCAAGGCCGATAATGATTAAGCCGGTCATGTATTCGGGATAATCTTTCAGAAAAAGAACCGCTAAAGAAAACATTAAAAAAGGTCCAATAATCCATGTGACGAAAAACGAAACGGCTAATAATTTTGGTTTAGCCATGACTTTTGGTATTTTGGAAAATTGCACTTTCGTCAATGGTGGGTACATCATTAATATCAATCCGATGGCTAATGGAATATTCGTTGTTCCATCTGAAAACGAATTAATGAAATCATCGGCTGATGGTATAAAATATCCAATTCCAATTCCAATCGCCATTGCGAGGAAAATCCAAAGGGTTAAATAGCGATCGAGGAAACTTAGTTTTTTACGTTCTGCCGCTGGGGCGCAGTTTGTTGATGACATAAAGAAGGGAATTATGAGTTATGAATTAATGCTCCTGAGCTGAACTCCCCTGAGCATGTCGAAGGATTATTAATGAAAAAACATACAAGCATTCCAAGGCGATTTGATTGGAGCGTTCTAAGTATTTTTCATCTTGTAGAGTTGTGCCGTCAAATGCTTTTGGATCATCGTAAGTTGTTCCGATGCGCAAATCAACACCGGGGATAAACGGACAATTTTCTTCTGCATCGGAACACGTCATGATAGCAGCAAAATTCGATTTAGGATTGACTTCGTTATCATACACCTTTGAAAAACAAGTGGTGGATTCATTTTCTCCAAAGCGAACAATATAGGTTGGGTTAGCATCTGTCGAATCAGCATTTATTTCGAATCCTGCTGTTTTTAAGGCATTAATTGCATTTGGATTGAAAGCAGTTGCTTCTGTTCCCCCTGAATAAGTGTACACATTTGGTATGTTGTAATAATTTGCCGCAACAGCCGCCCATACTTGTCCGAAATGACTTCTTCGCGAATTATGCGTGCACACATACACCAAGTTGATTGGTTCATTGTTCGCTATTTTCGATTGAATATAATTCGAAATTTTTACGAGCAACTCTTTTCTTTCCGCTGCTATTGTATCGAACTTCGAAACTAACTGATCGCACTGTATTTTGATTTGTTGATACACTTTTAATATAAATTATGAATTATGAATAATGGTTCCTGAGCTTGCCGAAGGATGAATTATGAATTAATCAGTATTCGATGACTTCAGGGAATTAATTAGAACACCAAAGGTGTCTTTGTGTACTATCTTATTCTTGGACAAGCTTTTTATTCTTATTGTCCTATGTGCTAAAATAATGAAATGATTGTTTAGCAACATTTGCCTCCTGGTTTACATGTATTTGCAGTTTGATTTCCGATTTCTGACAGTTTTACCTTTTGTTTTTCTGCAGGAATACCGCAAGCATCTTCTGCCAAGCAAGCTGTCAATTTTGAGGTCAATTGAAAGGAGATTCCATTGTATTCGAGACCATATTTGCCAATTGTATCACTTTGATATTCTACTTCGATCTCTAATTCCGGGTCTATGTTAAGCTTACGCTCTGAAAGTTCAATGATATTATTCAACTTTTTTGGTGCCAATCGATGGTCATAATCACCTGCTTCCCACAATTGAAAATTGACTACTTTTTCCTCTCTTACCTTTCCACCGCAATCAATAAAGTTTTTAGTTACAATGCCAACTTCTGTTACATGGAAGTGCGCTGGAACGAATGATTTGTTCGGTAATTGAAAGATAACTGCATCTAGATCAGTAAGAATTTGTTTGATTTCTGAAAGTTTCATGTTGAGTTGTTTTAGAATTTGTAGTTGTGAATTCAAAGGAATTGCTCTTAGCAACATCCTGTATTTTTCTTTTCTGAAGATTCGATGTAGATTTCCAAAATTGATTTGATTTGTTTGATGGTTTCCTCGTTCAAACAGTAGCAAACACCGTTTCCTTCGATTGTACCTTGTATGATGTTTGCATTTTTGAGTTCTCTTAAATGCTGAGAAACTGTAGCTTGCGAAAGAGGGAGCACTTCTACTAAGTCACCACAAATGCATGAATTCATGGAAAGGATGTGTTCGATGATGGCTATTCTTGCTGGGTGACCGAGGGCTTTGAAGATATCGGCAGTTTGGTTTTGTTGATGTGTAAAGAAATCTGATTTTGAGGCTCCCATTTTTTTGTTTTATTATAATTTTTAAACTTTTAAACTTAGCTATATTTAGATATTGCAATATTACGATAAAGAAATCTATTTGAATGACCTAGCAGTCAAAAAAAATCACAAAACTTATCGATCAAACAATCTTCGTTGGAATTATTATAAATGATTTGCTTTTTGGCGTGAATGCTTTTTACACTTTATCTGTTGGAAGGGCTATAAAATTCTTTTATTTATTGCCATAAAAAGCAAAATAAACCTAGATAAAGAATATCATGCACCAACCAAAAGTAATGGCTAAGGCACAAAAGCCTAATACAATATATTGATTCACTGTTATATGAACTTCGACACCTTCTGCTGGTTCTTTAGACATAATAAGCATTATGAATTTAAGGTAGAAATAAACACCGATGGCAGAATTTATGAGTGCAAAAATGACTAATAACAAATAATCATTGAATGCAGTGGCAAAGAGCATTGTTTTACCGAAAAATCCTGTAAGTGGCGGAATACCTGATATCGACAACAAGGCAATTATTGAAACGACACCAACGAAAGGATATTTATAACCAATACCTTTAAAAGAAGTAGTCTCAACATCCTCTTCTTGGTTTAAGGTGAGTGATAAAGTTAACATAGCAATTACTGAGCTACCGTAACCAAGCATAAATACCCAAAGATTAACTTCACTCGCGATATCTCTATTCAATAATGCAATTAAAGCGTAGGCTCCATTCGTTATACTCGAAAAGGCCATTAAACGCTTAAATTTACTTTGGTTAAGTGCTGATAGATTTCCAATAAACATAGAAATAAAAATCACTACAGCAAGAATACCTGACCAGAAGAAATGAATTTCACCAAATGCTGTTTGAAAAAGGTTCAAAAAGGCAAATACCCCAACCAATTTTACAACAGAAGCCATGTATGTCATAAAAACAGTTGGACTTCCCTGATAAACATCAGCTACCCAAAAATGGAAGGGAAATGCACCAACTTTAAAAAGTAGAGCAGACATTACGAATAACATTCCTACAAAAACATAAGACATGTTTGTTCCTGGCGCATTTATTAATTCCTTAATTGCATTGAAGTTAAAAGTGTTTGTACCGCCATAAATTAAAGCAATTCCGAATAATAAGAGACAAGTAGCTAGGGCTCCAGTAAAGAAATATTTAATGGCTGCCTCTGATGATAATTCTGATTT